>JABSSK010000268.1:0-4752 GCA_013214265.1 Saprospiraceae bacterium
TACTGGAGTAGGACAAACAGCAGCAACCCGACCGGCTGACCCCGATTCTTTTAGCTCCTGATTCAAGGCGCGACTAAACTGTAATACAAAGCTTTTGGTTGCACCATAAGTGGCCATCCGGGGGTTGGGTTGAAAAGCTGAAACCGATGATATATTTATGATCCGGCCCGTATCTCTGCTCATCATATCAGCCAAAAAAAGGCGAGTCAGTCGATATAGGGAGGTAACATGCAATTGTATCATGGCTGTTTCTTTTTCAAGATCCATATCGCTCACTAATCCCCAAGTGCCAAAACCGGCATTATTTACCAGACAGTCCACCTGTTGGCTTTGTTGCAAGGCCCAGTCATATACCTTTTGCGTATTGGCGGGTTCTGACAGATCCGTAGCTAAAACTGCAACCTCAACCCCAGGGTAGGATTCAACCAAAAGCTTTTGCGCATCAATCAGTTCTGCGGAATCGATGGCGACTAGCAATAGCTGGTGGCCTTGTGCGGCCAGACATTTTGCTGTTTCCAGGCCTATCCCACTAGAACCACCTGTAATCAAAGTTGTCGTCATAACTATAATTTTAAAAATCGTAAGAGCACTAATAACCTCATTTTACTGAAGTTTGCTATTTAGTTCATCCCGTAAGCATCGACATCGTACTTTCGAAGCAGTATCTTCTCATACGCGGATGGGAAAAACCGAATGATCCGATCGGCTAGTCGTGCATCCTTACCAATTAAAATTCTTTTCTTCTTTTTTTGTATTCCTCTATAGATAACCTTCGCTGCTTCTTGTGATGACGTACCTGCCATTTTTTGAAAAATACTGGCAAACTTATCCCGCACTTGCGGATGGTCAGTTTGTATATTACGAACAATGTTAGTTGCAATACCGCCTGGCATAACGCAGCTAACGGCGACACCCGTTTTAGATAATTCCTGCCGCAAAACCTCGGTGAGTCCTCTGACACCAAATTTGGTAATTACATAGGGCCCCTGATTGGGGTAAGCAAAAGTGGAGAAAATACTACTCACATTAACCAGAGCGGCTTCGGGCCTTTCTTTAAGGTGGGGAATGAAAGCCTTACTACCATAAATAACACCCCATAGATTGACCTGAATAATATGCTCCAGATCTTCGTAAGTGGTATTTTCCACTTTCCTTTGCATCAAAGCTATACCGGCGTTATTGATAACAACATCAACCTGTCCGTACTGATCAGCGATGGCCTGAGCCCATTTGTACATAGCTTCGCGATCACCTACACTAAATACAGATTGATGAACGGTAGCACCCAACTCGCGACATATTTTAGTGGTTTCAGCCAAGGTGTTCTCTGACCAGTCATTCAGGGCTAGCTGCGCCCCGTCTTTAGCCATTAGAATAGCAAGGTCTTTCCCCATACCCGAACCGGCACCGGTGATAACTACTACTTTATCTTTAAAATGCTGCATTGGTCTGTTTTTTGCCGTAAGGCGATCGAAAAATAATTGCTTAGTTCATATCTTTAACTGCAGGCGCCCATACCACTAAGTGATCATCTTGATACCACCCTTTAAAATAAGGAGCATACTTGTCATGAATGGCGTTACGCCTTATTTTTAGCGTAGGGGTTAGTAAATTATTGTCAACACCCCATTGGTCAGAGACAATAACAATACGTTTTAATTGCTGATAGCTAGAAAGGGATGCATTTACTTCGGCCCAGATCGTTTCTATTATTTTGTTTGTCTCCTGCCGAGGTTGGCGAGCACCCCATTCAGAAAGAATAACCAGTGCTATAGGTTGTGGCAGGGTTCTTCCCGTTACACAAACCTGCTCGATAAGCGCATGCTCAGCAAATGGCCATTCCATCGGGGCGGGAACAATGAATTTTCCTTTAGTCGATTTGAACGCATCGCTTACTCTACCGGTAAGACGTAAGAAGCCATCCTCGGTTAGGGTGCCACGGTCACCTGTATATAGCCATCCGTCTTGAATCACCATACGGGTGTGTTCTTCATCCTGAAAATATCCTTGCATATTCCAAGGTGCTTTCATAATGACTTCGCCCGTTTCCGGTTCAATTCGTATCTCTACATCAGGTAATGCACAACCTACAGTTCCACTTCGGATATCATCGGGGGGCATAAGTGTACACCCACCACAATTTTCGGTCATAGCATAAACTTCCTGAAGTCTAATCCCTAATTTTTTATACCAGTTTTTGAGTCCATCCGGAGTAGGAGCGGCACCGGTAAGGGCAATTCTGGCTCGGGATAGCCCCATGCCATGAATAATTTTTTTCTTGATAATACCAGCCAGCCCCGGAATATAGAATAGTATATTCAGAACACCGGGAGGGATCTTGGCAAAAACACCACCCTGAAACTTAGTCCAAATGCGCGGTACAGCCATAAAAAGTGTAGGCTGGGTATCCTGAAGGTTACGGGCAAACGTATCAATGGATTCGGCAAATGTGATGGTGCCTCCAGTCATGAGTGCTGCCACTTCGACGATGATTCGCTCAGCAATATGATTCAAAGGCAGAAAAGAGAAAAACGAATGGGTGTCACCCGTGAATATGGATAATTTTTTATGCTCCCTTTCCATATTCATTAGGCGGGTTGGCGAAGAAAAGTTATGCATTACACCCTTAGGTGTTCCGGTTGTTCCCGATGTAAACAGAATGGTCCACAATTCATCCAGCTTGCGCCTAGGCTGATCGGTAAGTGGATTTGCTGAGGCTAGTATCTCATTCCAATGAAATTGGGTATCCGCATCCGCGTTGCCAGGATAATGAGGAAAGGCAATCGTTTTTACTTGCTCAGGGATATGATCTGGTTGGTCGGACCAGTCATCGAGCTTTCCAATAAACAAGGCCTTTGCTCCACTCAGGGATAATACCTTACCTAGTTGCGCACCCGTTAAGTTAGGGTATAACGGTGCCGATACAAAGCCCCCCATCATGATAGCTAGGTCAGCAAGAATCCAGTGGTAACAGTTTTTGGAATAGATCGAAATAACATCGCCCGATTGTAAACCAATTCCTTGGAGAGCAGCAGCTAGTTTGCGAACGATCTGCCCGGCCTCAGCCCAGGAAGTGTTTTTCCACGTTTCGCCGTAGGGCTGCCGCAAAAATAGGTCATTGGGTTTTTCGACTTCCCATTGGTAAAAATAGTCCAGTATGGTTTTTTCTTGGTAAGGAATTGGTCTCATCTGACAGGGTTTAATGGGTTTCAAATGGGTAACCGTTATGTGCCGATACGGCTTGACCTACCACTCGCTTTTGCAAAATAGGATTGGTAGTGATTACGCCCTCTAGTTGATACCAACTGTCCAGCAGCCTTTGGTCGTCTTCATCAATTGAAATGTAGGGAACCAGGGATCTTACAGAAAGTTGGATTTGATTATTGGTGGATGCTAACTGAAGTTTGGTTATAGCGTTCCTGAGTTCAGTCTGATGTGCATCATTTTTTTGGTTGCGTAATACCACGGATTCCAAGACGAAGAATTGGGTCAGGATATCGGATAGTAACATCATGATCTGTTGTTCTTCTTTTAGTGTAGGAAGTAGGCGTTCTCCTATTTTGGCAAACATAACCATTATGAGTGTTCTGGCACCTTGCAGATATAATGCGAATTCGGAGCGATTGCTATCGTTAGGGAGCCAATCGCCTTTACGCCAACGAACCAATGCTTTTTGTGCTTCCTCCAGCAACGGTAGTTTTCCTTTCATGGCATTACGCAGCAGCATATCGATACTGAGCATACGGTTTATCTCATTCGTACCCTCATAGATTCTATTGATGCGTTGATTGCGATACATGGTTTCAATAGGGGTTTCGGAAGAATAACCCATACCACCATGAATTTGAAGGGCTTCGTCAATAACAAAAGCGTCACCTTCCGTATTGTGAACTTTAGCCATAGCACATTCCATAGCAAAATCAGCAATAGCTTTTTGTTCGGCTATTTGGTGATCCATTCCATTTTCTACATTGATTATCCGAGCCTTATCTATTTCGCCTCCAATACGATACACGACAGACTCCATGGCAAAAATGCGCTGACACATATCTGCTAATTTGGCCTGAATAGCATCAAACTGGTTGATACTTCGTCCAAACTGTTGTCGCTTGGCAGCATAATCTGCTCCATACTGAAGTGCTCTCTTAGCGGTTCCAGTTACGGTTGCCGACATCTTAATACGTCCGGTATTGAGGGTGTTTAAGGCAATTTTAAAGCCTTTTCCACGCTCGCCCAGAATATTTTCTTTAGGTACAGGAACATCTTCAAAAAAGACCTGTCGCGTACTGGATCCTCGGATTCCCATTTTTTCTTCCTCGGCGCCCAATCGTATCCCTCCAAAAGATTTTTCTACCAAAAGACAGGACATTCTGGTGTCCTCATCCAATTTGGCAAAAACGATAAAGAGATCGGCAAACCCCGAATTGGTAATCCACATCTTTTGCCCATTTAATATGTAGTGGGTACCTTCCTTATTAAGTATGGCTCTGGTTTTTCCTGCGTTAGCATCCGAGCCTGCACTGGGCTCGGTTAGGCAGTAACAGGATTTGATAGCTGCGGAAACGATTCCAGGAAGATACTTGTCCTTTTGCTCCTTATTACCATAAAGCAGCAAAGGGGCAACACCCAAACTGGTTTGAACCCCACTGGTTAAACCAAATGACCAAGCTGCATAAGCCACTTCACCAAAAGCAAGCTGGGTACTGAAGTCAGCTGTAAATCCACCATATTCTTCTGGTACACCAACCCCGA
>JABSSK010000268.1:4762-6435 GCA_013214265.1 Saprospiraceae bacterium
GCTATCAATGCCAACCTCAACATTTTCTTCATTGTGTATATCCACTGGTGGTTTTTCCAATGAAAATAATGTGTTCTGGCGTCGTCTCACAAGTTGCAACAAAGTAAATCGACCATTTTCTTCTGGTACACCAACTACGTTATATCCTAATGTACCTAGCTCTTCCAATAGTGCTGGTCCTTTTTTTATACCTTCTTTACTGTCAAATATTTTGTAGTGCTGATTGATATTCTTATCGACAAAATCCATGATACTAGATCGCAGAAGTCGCTGCTCCTCTGTGAAGTTTTCAGGGCAGAACAGGTCGTCCACATTTCCATCTTGGATTAAAAATACACCACTTTTTACTGAGGATGTTCTTTTTTGTACAGACATAGGGAAAGGAATTAAATTTGAAATTGCTGGCCATATAAGCGCTGACCGCCATCAATGTAAACCGTCTCGCCGGTAATGTAATCGGCTACCGGACTTGCCATAAATAAGGTGAGATAAGCTACCTCTTCGGTTGTGCCTAATCGTTTCCAAGGGATAGTGTCAGCTAACCCTTTTACCAATTCGGGAGGATAATTATCCATTCCGGTGGACTGGATGAGTCCGGGTGCAATTGCATTGACCCGAATGTTATGCTTACTCCATTCTACCGCTAAGGTCTTGGTTAGATTATCCACGCCCGCTCTGGCGGCACCCGTATGGGCCATACCAGGAAATCCTCGGTATATATTGACAATAATGTTAATAATCACACCTGACTTTTGCGGGATAAAAAAGGTATTGGCCATGGCTCGAGTCATGTAAAACGTGCCATTGAGGTTGTTATTGATCACGGCCCGCCAGCCATTCTCAGATATATGCTCAGCCATAGCAGGAAATTGACCACCTGCATTATTGATCAGCACATCAAGTTGACCCGCTTCTTCTTTTATTTGGGTGGCTAATGCCTGAATCTGATCAGGTTCGCGAATATCACAGGACTGATAATGAACCGGACCAAATACACCTAAAGCTTCACTAGCTTTTTCTAGTTTATCCATTTTTCTGCCTGTAATGTATACGCGGGCACCGGTTTGTAATAGCTGTTGGGCAATGTGCTTTCCAATACCTGAACCGCCACCTGTAACCAAAGCTACTTTGTCTTTAAAAAGTGTATTATTGAATATCATGAACTGGATTTTCCTTGGTTTTTGAAAAAAAAGTGTGATGACTCCTGAGAAGCGGACTGTTTTCGTCGAGATCGATGGATTCTAATGTTTGCTTCCGCAAAAAATCAGGATCAGCCAACACTTCAGCAACCGTTCTTACTGGCGATAGACAAAAATCATGATCTTCCATCCGCTGGATCCAGTAAGATTGGGTTTGTGACTTGAAGAATTGCTCAACTTCCGACCGCGGGAAAATATGTACAGAGCACTCCATGGCATGTTGTCGCTTCCATTCAGGGCGATTGGCCCATGCGCAAAACGCATTCCAGAATTTCATTTCAAGGGCACCCAGAGCCATCCATCGATTGTCGGCGGTTTCATAAACATTGTAGTTAACCAAAGTACCACTCAGGAAGGCTGCGGTTCTTGGGTTTAAACCTCCCTGCAATTGTGTGAAAGGAATCGTTAGTACAGGTAGTAGACCATCAAGCATAGATACATCTTGATAGCTACCTTGCCCTGTGCGTTCCCTAT
>JABSSK010000269.1 GCA_013214265.1 Saprospiraceae bacterium
AGGTGCTGATGTTAACCAGTTCACATCCGAAAACAGACCCGAAAACCTACAAAAGACCGTAGTTGATATTTCGTCAGGGATTGTGTTTTATGGCAACAACATTTACGCTGGAATGGCACTACATCACCTGAACCAAGCGGATGAGAGTTTACTGCAAATCAATGATAACCTCAGGGCCGGACGTCCGATTCGATTCACAGTTCATGGAGGGATACAAATAAATCTGGAATCAGACAATATTCGAAAAGGGGAGGCGTTTATATCCCCGAATATACTCTACGCACACCAGGCGGATTTTTCACAATTAACTATGGGTGCTTATGCTGGATACAAAAGCGTTTTTGGCGGAGCATGGTAGCGTATAACCGGGGACAATGCAGATGCAGCAATTGCTTTGATCGGTTATAAGTACAATGGATGGAGGATAGGATATAGCTACGATCTTACGGTTTCTGGTTTGTCCGTTGGTACGACTGGTGGTACGCATGAAGTTTCTTTGGGCTTTGTTTTTTCCGAAACGGAAGCTTATCAACGCGAAAAGCAGCGAACGAGATTCAATAATTGTTTTGGTATGTTCAAATAATTTTGCTGTAGGTTTCGTTAAACATTCGTGCTAGCTTGCCAGACAAGTCAAAAAACTTACTTTTGTCTTGCTTTCGCAAAAAAAAAGCTTTAGCCAAAACATATTCGAACAGTTGGTCATTTCTTAAATAAACAATTCGAACCTAATGAGAACAGTGTTGAAGTTCGGTGCTATGCTGTTAGTTTCAGCAGCCCTGCTCACGTCCTGTAAAAGTAATGAACGATCAGCCACCACTGGTTGGAAGTACAACGATACAAAGTGGGGCGGTTTTGAAAAACTAGACTACGAAGGACAAAGTACTGGTCCCAACCTCGTGCTAATCGAGGGTGGTACCTTCTTGATGGGACAAACCCAGGAAGATGTTATGTACGAATGGGATAATACTCCTCGTCGTATAACGGTAACCACCTTCTACATGGACGAAACAGAAGTGGCTAACGTGGACTACCGGGAGTATACTTACTGGGTGAATCGCATTTTTAACGAAAGTTATCCAGAGGTTTTCCGGGATGCCCTTCCCGATACACTGGTTTGGCTAGAAGAACTCGCCTATAATGAGCCTTTAGTTGAAACCTATTTCCGACACCCTGCTTATGATAACTACCCTGTTGTTGGGGTAAGCTGGAAGCAAGCTAACGAATACTGCTTATGGCGTACCGATAGAGTGAATGAAATGCTACTCATCGAGCAAGGTATCTTAAACCCTAATCCGGAACAAAAGGATGAGGATAACTTCAATACCCGTGCTTACCTAGTAGGGCAGTACGAAGGTAATGTTCGTAAAAATCTGAAAGATTTCCGGACTGGCGACAGCCGACCCGTTCGCTTTGAAGATGGTATATTACTACCTTCTTATCGTTTACCTACTGAAGCGGAATGGGAATATGCTGCCCTTGGCCTAAAAGGAAAATTGGCTAGCGAACAGGATGAATTATTAACGGATCGCCGTATATATCCTTGGGATGGTAATACCGTTCGATACCAAAAAAGAGATAAATATCAGGGTAAAATTCTGGCGAACTACAAACGTTCAGCGGGTGATTATATGGGAATTGCTGGAAATCCGAATGATAATGCCGCTGGTCCCGCTGGTGTTCGAGAGTACCTCCCTAATGATTATGGCCTGTATAATATGGCCGGAAATGTAAACGAATGGGTGCTTGATGTATATCGCCCGCTAACCAGTCTTAGCCTGGCAGATTCTGAGAATCAAGACCTGAATCCTTTTCGTGGAAACGAATTTAAGGTTGTAGAACGCGATGAAGACGGCAGGCCCGTTGAAAAGGATAGCCTTGGCCGGGTTCGTTACCGGTATATGGGTAAAGACGAACTTGGAAAGCGCGATAACATCAGCTCAGCCAGAGCAGCAAGCTATCTGGATGGCGATAAAGCTTCTAATGTCGTATACGATTACGGTAAGCATTCCTTAATCAATGATAGTGCGAGAGTTTATAAAGGTGGTTCTTGGTCTGATCGTGCCTATTGGTTATCACCAGGTGCACGCCGTTATAAAAACCAACTTGAGGCGGACCGAAATATTGGTTTCCGTTGTGCCATGCATCGGGTAGGTGGTACGTCCTCTAATGAGGCTACTGCTGGTAACACGTTTAAAACCCGAAAAAGTAGCCGACGTGGCCGCCGATATTAGACAGCTATTCGGATAATCCAAGAACAGCCTTCACGTATATATGACGTGAAGGCTGTTTTTATTTGGATGAATCAAAACAATATCGGTTTTTGAGGGTCAAATGATTTGAAATTATGTTTGCCTCATGACACCAACACCAATTCAGTTCATTCTCGATATGTTGTATGACGCCAATGGCGTTTCTATTGATTCAAGAACTATTGAACCAAATTGTATTTTCTTTGCTATCAAAGGGGCCCACTTTGATGGCAATTCCTATGCAGGCATGGCTCTCGATAGGGGGGCTAAAGCGGCTATTGTTGATAGTAAGGAAGTCGCTGATCAGGATAAACGCTGTTTTTGGGTGCCTAATACTGAACATGCGCTCCAGCAATTGGCGAATGCGTATCGCAAAACGTTTAATATTCCAGTCATTGGTGTTACCGGGAGTAATGGTAAAACCACCACCAAGGAATTGTTAGCGGCTGTGCTTCAACAGCGCTATGAGGTGCACTATACACAGGGAAACTATAATAATCATCTGGGGGTACCACTCACCCTGTTGTCAATGCCATCAAGTACAGAGATTGCGGTGGTTGAAATGGGCGCTAATCATCAGGGTGAAATAGCGCTACTCTCGTCCATTGCCGAACCTACCTATGGCGTAATTACCAATATAGGTAAAGCACATTTGGAAGGCTTTGGTGGCATAGAAGGCGTGAAAAAGGGAAAGTCCGAACTTTACCGATATTTGGAAAATAGCGCAGGAACAGCCTTTGTAAATGTTGGAGAAGATTTTTTGCCCGAGTTGGCCAAAGGAGTACCCCATATAATTACCTATGCCGTAAATCCGGTTGATCAGGTAACCACTGACTATACCTGCCATATTGACCAAGTATCTCCTTCGATTATACTGCGTTTTATGGCTGGGAATCAATCCTATTCTTGCCAAACGCAATTGTTTGGTAACTATAACGTACAAAATATCTTGACAGCGTTGGCTTTAGGGTTATTTTTTGAGGTGGCTCCTGATGCAATTGTCAAAGCTTTGTCCCAGTACCGACCAGCAAATAATCGATCCCAACAGCTTGTCCAAGGTGAGGTGACCTACCTGTTGGATGCCTACAATGCAAACCCTTCCAGCATGGAAAATGCATTGCGGTATTTTGGAAAGTTAAATACACCTAAAAAGAAAATGGCTATACTTGGTGATATGCTGGAGTTAGGAGACGATTCCAGCAAAGAACACCAGCGAATTGCAGAAATAGCCGATACCCTTGGTTTTGATCAATTGGTGTTCGTAGGGCCACAATTTGAACAGGCTTGTCGAAATACAGGTGGACAGCACTTTGGGAAGGTTTCAGATCTAAAAATATGGTTTAAAAAAGGCAATTGGAAGAACTATCAAGTCCTGATTAAAGCCTCTCGTGGATTAGCACTAGAAACTATAATCGCAGATTAATCCTACGAAAAACGCCTGAGGGCATTTAATAATCGGTCTGGCATTTCATCCTGACTAGCTTTCTGATAATCCTGGTAGGAGCAGGGAAGGAGCCGATGACGCTGATGCGCTGCTTTTGTTTTTACGGGTATTTGCATCCACCACCGTCCACTTTTTTTACTCTTCCAGAAAGTAAGCTGATAATCTAACTGCTTGTATTCTACGATGTATTCTACCATGCCAGCCGTAGTGACAGGGAAGTCATTTTTCCGATGGTAGATTCCATCAATTAGGTACCAAAGCATTTGAGCTTGTACCTGAGCGGATAATTGATGATTGTCTTTGGTTGGAGCATATCCAACAATGCTAAAGGTTCGCATCTTATCACTCATACCCGCATACCGGCAAATCTGACAAGCTTCTTCGGATGAAAACCCACTAGGTGATGGTGCCGCAACCGCGCCTACATCACCCGCACGAAGCGCACTCAAGTCAAAAGAAACTAAGTCGGCATTACGAATGATGGGTTCTAAATCCTGCATATGGGCTTTGGCATGACCCAATCGAACTAAGTCATAGGCTTGATCAGTTAAGTAGTGATCCACTAAGGGTGAAACCTGATGAATCTGATGTCCAATATGACTTACATGAAATGGAGGCCATGCCGGGTGATCTAGAATGGCATTAAGTAGACCAGTAGCATGATCGCCTTGCTGATAGTCAATATGCTCATCCACCACCAGCATACTAACTTCTTCCCTAAGCTCCTGAAATGCTAGGTATTGACTAATCAATATATCTCCGCCTGATCCAATAATAACCGGAACCATGCCCGACCCGATCAGGTCGTTTAATATTGGAATCAAAAACCGACTTTCCTGATTGCGGACATTACCAAGATCCACTACTTTAAGTTTCGGAAAACGAAAAGCGAGTGGATACAGCGCTCTTCGAACGGCATTTGCAGCTTTGGGTTCCACGCCAATCAGTGCAACCTGCGCCCGTAACGTATCAGGAAGGCTTTTTCCACGGTGAATTCCCAATGCGCTGAAAAACGAATCTTGTGGTTGATCCGAAAAAGACTTTAATAAAGCCGAATGGACAGGACTTAACCAGTTTGTGAGCATAGATAATTTGACTTATGTCGGAAATATAGGATTTCCGAGGCTTGTTTCAGTCAAAAAGAAAGATAATTCTGGCAACTTATGCACAATCCATATTCAGGATCTGAAATGTAAACCATATTTTTGTATAGTATTAGTAAAACAACTATTCGCTATGCAAGTGTTATTGGATAAGTATAAATCAAAGTCTCCTGAGATTGTTTTTGAGTGGAACGACCGTGAATCCGAGGCGAAAGGTTGGGTGGTGATTAATTCCTTACGCAACGGTGCTGCTGGTGGTGGAACCCGGATGCGTCCGGGTTTGACGCGTGAGGAGGTGATTTCTTTAGCTAAGGTTATGGAAATTAAGTTTACAGTTAGTGGTCCTGATATTGGTGGGGCAAAATCGGGAATTGATTTTGATCCGAGGGATCCTCGTCGGGACGAGGTTTTGCAGCGATGGTATCAAGCGGTTTATCCGCTTCTGCAAAACTATTACGGTACGGGTGGTGATTTAAACGTAGATGAACTGAAAGATGTAATTCCAATCACAGAAGGTTTGGGGTTGTGGCACCCTCAGGAAGGTATTGTCAACGGTCATCTGCATTCAGAGCGAGGCGAAAAGATTCGCATTATAGGTCAGTTACGTCATGGTTGTGCAAAAATAGTTGAGGACCCACGATATGTTCCGGATGGGCCTCGAAAATACGCAGTAGCTGATATGATAACTGGTTATGGTGTGGCAGAAGCAGTTCGTCATTACTATCAGATATTCCAGCAAGGAAGTCCTGTAGGAAAGAAAGCTATTATTCAGGGCTGGGGAAATGTTGCGTCAACAGCAGCTTCTTACTTGAGTTTGGCAGGGGTTAAAATTGTGGGGATCTTAGACCGTGAAGGCGGGGTAATGGATTCCGAAGGGATGGATTTACAGCGAATCAAATTGCTTTTTGCTAATAAAATTGGCAATACATTGCAGGATGATGGTATGCTTCCTTTTGCTGAGGTGAACAAGCAGATTTGGGATCTGGGCGCAGAGATTTTTATTCCTGGGGCTGCTTCTAAGTTAGTGACCCGAGCGCAAGTAGATAGGATGCTGTCGGGAGGATTAGAGGTTGTATCCTGCGGTGCCAATGTGCCTTTTGTTGATGACAGTGTATTCTTTGGACCTACTGCAGCCTACCTAGACAGTCAGATAGCATTGATCCCTGATTTTATTGCTAATTGTGGGATGGCTCGTGTATTTGCCTACTTTATGAATCGGGAAGTTGAGATGACGGATGAAGCCATCTTTTCTGATGTTTCATCGACTATAAAAGACGCTTTGATCGAACTGACCCAAAAGAGTGATGATCCTACTGGTCTTTCACGACGGGCATTGGATATTGCGCTTCGAAAGATTATGTAAAAATGAGTCTGTTTTTAACATCTTTGGCCTGTAATGCAACCAATTCTTTGGTTCTACAGTAAAAAAGAATATTTTTGTAGCAAACGATTCGTTTTATAAGCACCTCGTTGCGCAAAAATACTATTCAAACTAAGACGTCTTCATCGAAAAACTAAGCAAACTGTTTGAAAAAGGTAAGTTGTTCACTTATTGTTGCATCCACTTTGCCTTCTTTCCCGTATAAAAGGATAAAACCGATTTTATTGG
>JABSSK010000027.1 GCA_013214265.1 Saprospiraceae bacterium
TGATTATATTGGTGGTGGTGCAGGTGTAGGAGTAGGAACATCAAATGTTTTTGGTACGACTACCGGAGCTGCTGGTGCAGTGGATTTATTGTTTAGTGATATCCTTGGGAATAATCAGATTTTTGTTAGTGCCGCTTTAAATGGGGAAATCCAGGATTTGGGTGGTACAGTAGCATATATTAATCGAAAGAATCAATTTAACTGGGGCACATCTCTTTCACATATCCCGTTTCGAACTACCCGTGGTGGTTTTCAAGGGTTGGATACTTTACCTTGTTCGGATTGTGGTAATGCAGGACTTTACGAGCATTGGGCTTTTCAGATAAATAGAATTTTTGAAGATAAAGTCTCTTTGTTTAGCCAAATTCCTTTTTCAACCACTTTGCGAGCCGAAGCAGACGTTGACTTGTCATATTATAGCTCATCTATTACCCGATTGGATAACTACTATAATGCGTTTGGTAATCTGGTCTATCAAGACCGTAATCGGGTTGACAAAGGGGACTCGGATGATATCTTCGCTCAAGGGTTTGTACTAGGAAGTGTGGGCGGTGCTTTAGTGGGTGATAACTCTTCCTTTGGTATGACAGCACCTCTTAATGGTCAGCGATTCCGATTGGGTATACGCCAGTATTTTGGGGAGTTTAATTACGTTAGTCCCTATCTTGATTATCGGGTGTATCGCTTTTATCGTCCGGTTGCTTTGGCGTTTAGAGCTTTACACCTAGGACGTTACGGTGAGGGTGCTGATGAACTCTTCCCCTTCTATGTTGGAAGCCCTTGGTTTGTGAGAGGACTTAATTTCAATGCAAGGGAAAACCTGCAAGTGCAAGAAGGGTTTACTGAGGACAATTTCTTTGGGTCTAAAATGATTGTTTCTAACTTCGAGGTTCGTATTCCATTCACAGGACCTAAGCAGCTAGCGCTAATAAAGTCAGGCTTTCTGCTCTCTGATTTGAACTTCTTTGTGGACGGTGGGCTTGTCTGGAATGATTTTCAACAATTTAATACAGACAAAAATTTGTCGAGTTTTTCTGATATTCAACCTATCGTAACGGCAGGAATATCCTTACGAGCTAATGTCTTTGGGGCAATAATAATAGAACCTTATTTCGCAAAGCCCCTAGGAACAGACGTAAGACCTACGTTTGGTTTGAATATAGTCCCTGGGTGGTAAAATATTCTGAGGTATAAACTGAAGCTAAAGCGGCTGTTTTACGATGGTAAAGCAGCCGCTTTTTATTTTAAGGATACGATTGAAAAGTAAATATGATTTTTTTAGACAAAAGAAAAATCATACATTAGTATGTGCATGGATACTAACTCCTAATTTTCGTGCCATGCCTTGGTGCTTCGAGACATTTTTTATAAGGTACCTAAAAAAAAGTTGCCACGCAGGAGGCGAGGCAACTACTAAAAATGGATTAGTATGAAAAAACTTTATTGAGCATTTTAGAGTTGCCGTGTCTCGGGCAACTCTATTTTCTATATTTAACTTTCTTTTCTTGGAAATGTTTTACGACATCAAAACAATAAGTCTGATAACTAGCCTTCGCGACTGAATACATCATTATTCCATTTCCACAATATAAATAGTTGTGCATGCCAAACCACATAAAAAAGGTGAATAACCTTTTTTCGTCTACCAAAGGACAAAAAAGCAGACTTTAAAGAAAAGAATAACCAATAAATGCCCTCACTTACTAAGAAAGATACCCTTACAAGGACCTTATTTTAGGTGCTGCATTTTATTTACTGAGATAAGATGATTGCCTAAGCCGGTATGGCATATAAACATCAAGGTGTAAGGAAGGCTGCACCAAAAACACCTGCGCTATCCCCTAATTTAGGTTTCAGGATTTTAGTATCTAATCTGGGGTTGAATACAAAAGATTTAATTTTTTCAACCCCTTCTGTATATAGCTCGTCGATATTTCCTACGCCGCCACCAATAATAATCGCATCAGGGTCAAGGATATTTATCAAGTTAGCGATTCCCTTACCAAAGAAATGGATTAGGCGCTCCATCGTTTTTGAGGCATAAGAATCACTACCTTGGCGATGTCGTTGAATGATATCTTTTAATAATCGTTCTTCACCACTCTCTCGAGCGTAAAACCTTTGAAGGGCAGGACCAGATATTACGGTTTCTACACAACCAACTTGCCCACAGTAACAGGCTCCTCCACTCTCATCTAAAAAGGAATGGCCCCACTCACCACCAATACCTTGCAGTCCGTCATGTACTTGCCCATTAATGACAAGCCCTCCTCCAACGCCAGTGCCCATAATAACGCCGAAGCACAATTTGGGATTCTGGATATGATCAGGTACAACTCCCATTCGGGTCTCGGCAATAGCAAAACAATTAGCATCATTGGCCAAGACAAATTTGTACCCCAGCCGGTCTTCTAAATCACGATGGAAAGGTTTTCCGTTTAAAACAGTTGAATTACTGTTCTTTAAAAGCCCTGTTGGAGGATCGATAGCCCCTGGCGTGCCCATACCAATATGTGCAGGTATACCCCCCGTTTCTTTTTTTAACTGGTCAATAAGCCGTCCTATTTGATTAATAACATGGTCGTATCCTTTTTTTGATTCGGTAGGTAAACGAATTCTCGAAACAACCTCCGGGTGGTTTGTACCGGCTAAAACTACTCCTTCGATCTTAGTTCCTCCTAGGTCTAATCCCCATAACATAGCTATCTTGTTTTTTATGATTCATGCCATACCCAATAGTTCATGTATTGCCGATATGAATATAAATGGACAAGTTTAAAATCCAAAGGTATAGACTATTCAGCTGGTTTCTTTTTTCTTTTATTGTATATTAAATTGATTAATGTATGCCAAAGCTGCTCTGCTACGCCAGTCCTGATTGTTTCCAGCGTTTGCGATGCATAATATCAGGAGAGCGTTTCATTTTGCTTTCATGCATACTAATAAAATAACAATAGGCGCTTTTATGGAGCTAAGTATATTTACTTTTTACGCATGAATTTATGCCTAGAGGATTACATATTTTGTTCTGACCATATTCATTAAATGGTGGGAGCCAAAGAGAACTTGTGTGCAACTATTTCCAATCCCATTATCCAATAACCATGACTAAGTCGCTTCCTATTTTCTTAATCGTTTTTTTTTATTTGAGTGGGTGTAAAACCCCTAAAACAGTTGTTAACCAGCCAGAACCCGAAGTGGTACGGATCACTTCTTCTTCTGTTCCCAGAGAGTTTCGGGCGGCTTGGGTAGCTACCGTGGCGAATATCAACTGGCCTAGTAAGCCTGGGTTAACGGTAGCTCAGCAGCAGTCAGAAGCGAGAGCACTGCTTGATCTGTTGGTAGATCATAATTTTAACGCTGTCATTTTTCAGGCGCGTCCGCAGGCCGATGCATTATATCCCAGCAGATTGGAGCCTTGGTCCTATTATTTGACTGGGAAGCAAGGGCAGGCCCCTCAACCCTTTTATGATCCACTGGCATTTTGGATAGAAGAAGCCCATAAAAGAGGACTTGAGTTACACGCATGGTTAAATCCTTATCGCGCACATCATCCATCTGGCGGTATAGTTTCGGATGGTTCACTAGTCAAACAAAAGCCAGAACTAATGGCTTACCTGGAAACAGGTTATTGGTGGATGAAGCCTACTGACCCAAAAACTCAGGCACATACGACTGAGGTAGTTATGGACTTGATTGGTCGGTACGATCTTGATGGCATTCATTTTGACGATTATTTCTATCCCTATCCTTCTTATAATAATGGTAAAGATTTTCCGGATCAGGAAGATTGGAAAGCCTATCAGGCAACTGGTGGTAACTTAAGTAAAGGCGATTGGCGACGATCGGCAGTTGACTCATTTATTCATCAGCTATACGATAAGATCAAAGCGCAAAAGCCCCATGTCAAGTTTGGTATCAGTCCTTTTGGAATTTGGCGACCAGGTTATCCTGAGGGTATTCAAGGGTTTGATCAGTATGATCAGCTGTATGCAGATGCCCGCAAATGGTTACAGAAAGGATGGGTTGATTATTGGACCCCCCAATTGTATTGGCCGGTGAATCAGATACCACAGAGTTTTCCAATATTACTGGATTGGTGGGCTACACAAAATACAATGGATCGTCATTTGTGGCCCGGAATGCGTATCGGACGCCCATCTGGAGCGGATGGAGTTGACGAAGTTATCAACCAAATTATGATTACACGAGGGCGAATTAAGCCTTGGGCAGGAACGGTTCACTGGAGTATAGCGCCTTTAGTCAACCATCCGGATCTGGCTGATGAGCTCCGACGTGGTCCTTACCGCAATCCCGCATTGGTACCACCTTCTCCTTGGCTGGCTCGTAGTATGCCGGGGGTACCAGTTGCAGAACACACCATAGTTCGAGACTCCCTAGATATCTATTTACAATCAGGCGATCAAAAACCGGTTCGTCGTTGGGTCCTGACTTGCCAATATGGAGATCAGGAGGAACATATTTTGCTACCTGGGATGCAACGTCAAGTTTCCTTGCCTTTATTTAAATTAAAAGCACCATACAGCCAACGAAATATACCTTCTGCTTTACCAACAAAAGCTAGTGCATTATCTCCATTAACTGGTCTGCGAGTTAGTGCGGTTGATCGAGTAGGGATCGAGAGTGATCCTGTAGAGCTTAGTATACCTCCTTTTACGATAGATCAATCCGCACCGCTGGCTACTTTTTTTGCGAAAGCTAAACCTACTTCGCTTACGGGTTTTCAAACGGGCTGGCAAATGATGATCCAACAGGATTGGGCACCAATAAAGGGTAAGAAGTGGGCTATCCTAACACATTCAGATGTATGGCTGCCAGCGGATAGACCCGATTACAGGGAAATAGCAAAAAGTTATGATAGCCGTTTTATCGGACGGATTGATGCCGGACAGACGGGTCTGAATGTTACCAGTGGTGAACCCATAATTGGTATTGAAGATGTGCGTCAATTGATGCAGCTGGATGTGGTGATTATCAACATACAATTGGATGGTTCTGGATGGGATTCTAATGTAAGTGGTCTCTATCAGACATTACGCCAATGTGGTAAACTTAATATACCGGTTATCATAGTTGATCGTCCGAATCCCTTAGGTGGAGAGCGGGTAGAGGGGCCAATGATTTTCAGATCGGAAGCAGAAGGTGGGCCGTTACCTGTTCGACACGGATTAACAACAGCGGAACTCTCGACTTATTGGAATGTTGTTCATCGGCTTGGGGTACCCTTACGAACAATAGCTATGCAAAATTGGTCACGCAGTGATTATATTTATGATTTGCCTTTGCCATGGGCCAGCAGTCGTGCTGACCTTCCAAGATTAGAGAGTGTTATCAATCAGCCTGGACTTTGTCTTTTGCGTTTTGCAAGGTTTGATCCGGGATACACAATTAATCGGCCTTATTTAGGTATTCCGCTACCCAAAGGGTGGGAAGCCGAACAAGTTTTGAGCCAGGTACCTGATGCGCTGAAAGCGATTGCTGACATATCATTAATTCGCATGGGTGGTTATGGTTTAGATCAGGCGACACAGGTACTTGAGTTGTTACCGAAAAAAGAGTCGACATATCAATCCTCTCGTGTTGCTGCCTATGTATTGGATATGCTGTACGGATTATACCCTCAGACTTTTAATTGGTTTTCACCTGGTATTGTTCCGGCACCCGGAACGCCTGGACAGAGTGCAATGGGTATGTGGGAAGCTTGGCAAAAGTCGGTTATAGATTTTAAGCAGCAGCGTGCATACTATCTGATTTATCCTGCTGATTCTTGATATTTAAGACTGGTTTTGCAGATTTTCGAGGCGTTTTTGATAGATGAATCGAGGCGTCTCTTTATACAGGTCTTTATAGAGTGTAATGGCTTTCTCCTTTTGGTTCTTATCATCAGGGAAAAGCTGCAGCCACTCGTAGCGAGCCGCCACTTCATGGTCTTTGTCGATTGGGTTCGTTAACAGATCAATCAATATTGTTTTTGCTTTGGTTTTATCGTTCATTAGTCGGGCTGTTTGTGCCTGAAGTAGTCGGGCATCGAATAACAAATCCGGGTTACCTAATACTTCGGCAATGGAAAGGGCTTCTTCCATGACATGCTTAAGGGCACTTCGGTCACCTACTTCCAAAAGGACAGTTCCTTTTTCTACCAAAGAGTTGCCGAGCACGAGTTTATTTCCAATGGTCCGGGTCATCTCAATGGCCCGATTATAAAAATGCAGGCTGCGATCATATTGTTGAAGGTAATAGAAGATATCTCCTAAGGTGTTAACAGCTTTAGCGATACCTTTGCGATAGTTAAGATCCTCGGAAATCATAAGGCTTTTCTGAAGATACGCAATGGCTTTGTAAGAATCACCTTGAATATTTAGAAGTTGACCAATCAACCCAAGTGCGATTGCTGTACCTTGTTTGTCGCCCAATTGTTCACAAAGCTCCAGGTCATCAACGTAGTGGTCCATTGCACGGATATAGTCACCTTGGCGCTCGTAAACGATTCCAATATTTCCGATAGCGATGGAAACTAAATGTTTGTTACCTAGTTCTTCGCTGATGGCCAGTCCTTTCTGAAAACTCTCTAGAGCAGCCAGATGGCTTCCGTGCTCTAAATGGACGATACCCATATAAGTGAAAATAGTCGCTGCGCCTTGTTGGTCATTGTTTTTTTGACAAATAGTAAGCTGTTCCTGCTGGTAGCGTATGCCTTCAGTGAATTCGCCACGGTTCATAAAAGTAAGCCCCAGATTGGCGACAATATGGGCATCTACCATGGGCGGCAGTAAGGTTCGGCCAATGGCGATACTATCTTGAAAATACGTCTGTGCGTCGTTATATGCCCCTTGTCGGAAATGTAGATTGCCCAAATTACCTTTGACACTTACTTTTCCTGATTGGTTGTTTTCAGATTCAAAGAGGTGCTCCGCTTTTTGGAGTGCTTCCAGTGCTTCTGAGTATTCTCCTTTCAGAATAAGTACTTGCCCTAGGCTATTATTCGCGTTACCTAATAAAAGGGCATCTTTAAAACTGGAAGCCAATTGTAACGCTTTTCGATATGTTGTTTCGCAAGCGTCCCATTCGCCGATAAGCTCTAGAATCCGCCCTTTTTTGAGAAGGGTTCGAATTTGGTGTGCAATGTCAGATTCGTCATGCAGTTTTTCTAATAATTTTTCGTAAAGCTCTAGTGCTTGCTGATTCTGAAAATTATCACGAGCGTGATTGGCTGCTTTTTCCAGAAAATGACAGGTTTTATCAAGTATGCCCGCTTGATTATAATGGAAAGCTAAGTCAACGTACCACGATTTGATGTTGCTTTTATAGATCCGTTCTATCGCCTCGGCAATATGTCGATGAGCAAGTTGCAAACGGGTACGCAATTGCATTCCATAAGCAGCCTCCCGAAGTAATGAATGCTTAAAAATATAGCGGTGATCACTCATAGCTTGCCAGATCTGACCATCTTCTGCAATCTGAATCTGATCCATTAGGTTAGCATTTGAAAAAGTATATGCATTCCCAAATTCAGGATTCAACCGCATAACTTCAGCTAAGATGGGTGTCTCAAACTCACGACCAATAACAGCTGCTGTTTTTACTGTTTCTTTTACAGGAGTTGAAAGCCGATCGATTCGTGCGGTAAGGATGGCATTAATTGATGATGACAGCTGTACATTATCATCAGCAAGCATCCATTGTCCGTTTTTCTGAATCAAAAGATCCTGCTCACCAAAATATTCTAATAATTGCTGAAGGTAGAAAGGATTGGCATTGGTTGTTCTCAATAGCATTGCAAAGAAGGAGTCACTAGTAGGACCACCAAGACGATATTCAGCAAAGCTTCTTGCTGCACTTGATTCCAAAAAGTTGAGGTCAAGAGAAATGACCGGTAGGTGTAATTCTGTAAGCAAGTTCAGGTCAAAAAAAGTGGGTTTGGACCCATCGTCCTTATACCTAGAGGTAACCAATAGTAAAATGGGATATCGCGGAAGAAAACGTACAAAATCTTGAAGAAGTTCTCGAGAGTTTTCATCAAGCCAATGTGCATCTTCTAGTTCTAACACGACAGGTTTGATTAAAGACTCACTTAATATCAGATTAACGACTGCTTGTATGGTATTGCGATAGCGCCCCTTGGCGTCTAGTTGTTCCCAGAGAGAATCAAAATAAACAATGCCTAATAGAGCTGCCAGTACAGACTTTGTGCGTATGAGTTCTGCTTTAAGTTCTTCCCATTGAAGGTTAGTGTGGGATACCGAAGCGTCCAGTAAAGACTGGAATTTTTTTTCAAATTGTTCAAGATTCTCCTGATTGCTGCGGTCAGGAGATTGAAGGAAGTAATTTCGTAGGAAAAAAATAAAGGGATTAAATGGTTTGCGCAGTATTTGGTCAGACTGACAAACCAGCCACTGCACATGACCAGACGATTTCAGCTTATTGCGTAATTCATGTGTCAGTCTGCTCTTACCTATCCCGGCTTCACCAAATACTTGAATGATACCTGTACTTTTCCCCCTAAAAATGGGTTGTGCAAAGTCAAGCATGGATTGTAGTTCAGTTTCCCTACCAACCATAGTACCTTCATACGCACTGTAATAAGAATCATTTTTTCCTGTAAGCCGGAAAGTGGGAATATTTCCATCGATACCTTTGTACTTTATGTCCCCTCGATGTTGGAACTGGAAATGCCTTGTTTTGCTAATTTCTGAATCCACTAATACTTCCCCCCAATCCGCATACATCATCAGGCGAGCAGCCAGATTAACTCGATTACCTACCGCAGCATACTGGCAGCGCTCAAGGCCGCCAACAATTCCTGTATAAGCGGTACCTTGGGTAATGCCAATGCGATAATGGAAGTTGTATCGGCGACGCAGATCCGCAAGATCCTGATGTAAAACATAGACAAACTCTAAAGCTCTTTCAATATTATTTTCGAAAGAAACAGGTGCACCAAAGAAAGCAGCAATCACTCCCCCTTTGTCGCCAAAGTCAATTTCTTTGAAGTATCCACTAAAATTATAAATCTGCTCGAGAATATCACCGATAAAGCGATTGAGTAACCTAGGATCATTGATACCATCGAAAGACATAAAAACTGAAATTACCGACCGAAATTCACCTTCCTGTTGGTAGTTCACTATGGCATCTGGTAAAAATTGACGAGTAACTTCTTCATTGGGAGCAGGAAGTATAGTGGGCTTGGACTGATTAGGCAGTACACTGGAAGGTGTGATCCCAAAATAGCCTTCGCTCAAATGGATAAGTGAGATGGCTTCGGGTAATCCGCGATTGTAAAAGTGCTGATCCAGAACCAATGGAAAATCCTGGTGCCTAGCTAATCCTTGACAAACTGCACTAGCGTCGATGGGTGCCCCTCTGAAATAATAAGCACGTTGGTGGCGTCCAACTATGCCCCATTCGATAGAACCAAAAGAAAGGCCAATTTTAAGGCCAATTGTAAAGGTCCCGAACTTGTAAGATCGATGCTTGAAATAGTCTCGAGCTGTTAGGGCTGCATCAAGGCAACATGCCAGAGCAGAATCTACTCCTGATGGTTGCGTAGCCTCAACTGGGAAAATAGCCGTAAAAGCGTCACCTGCAAAATAGGGTATGAATCCGCCTCGCTGATATACAATATGTACAAGGGGCTCAAAGATGTCGTTAAGTATGATGGATAGCTCCTCCGCCCCAGAATTACCCTTGTCCATAAGGGTTTCTGTTAGTGGTGTAAAGCCACTAAGATCAAGGAATAAGGTATACCCTTCGAAAGTACCATAAGTCTGATGGTCCTCGAATTTTTCCTGAATGAAATGTGGAATCAGGTACTTCAAACCGATTTCAATCCTTTAGCGTGAGGAAGTTAAAAAATATACAGCCAAACATTTTTTCCATGTATTCATTGGACTACACTATGAATAACATTAGAAACACATAATACAGGGTGTACATGACCCCTAAGAAAAATTTGCACAACAAATATGTATGAATCACATCCACACGAAAGTAATTCAACATTCGAAAATAGGCCATATTTCTTTAACCGTATAATGATCTGGAAATGGCACACTTGAAAATAACGTTTCTATTAATTAAAACGTGTTCTTTGAAATATTTAAAATTTTGGGTAACCAACCACCTAATATCCATCAAAGGGTGTAAATGGCCTCGTTCCTTGCGTATGCATTAGTCGTACTAGTTTATTTGGTCACGAATTATTGCATACATATTATCTAACGCTCAAAAAGATTAGTTGCTTTAGTCGTATAAAGCACGACAGGGATAGATTAGTTTTTGTATATAGATATTTAACTAATAGAAACGAACCTCCACAATAGATGTCTGGCTTGCAAGAGCAAGAATGCTGATATCAGAACAGGCTAAATATGCCCCGTTACTTAGTCGACAAATAAGTAAGGGGCCCTAATTTGTGATTAACTAAAGAGTGATTGTAGCTTCATAGCCACGCCCATATCCCCTTTGATTTTGACTTTCCCACTCATAACCGACATCATTGGATTTAACTCTCCTTTACGAAGTGCATCAAGTGTGGCAATGGAAGTAGTAATGGTGCAATCGGCATCATTATCATCGTTGGTAACAGAAGGTGATTCTCCGGTTAAGTCAAGAAAAACAATACCTTCATCAAAAACAAATTTGAGGGTTTTGTCCATTGCTGGTGCTTTAGCTGCTTGTTCTTTGAACTGATTGGTAATGTCTTGTAAATTCATGGCAAATGGCGTTGTTTGGATATTAATTCGTAAAGAAATAGAAAAGCCAGACATACAGTTAACCCTAGGTTTACCGTAATGTCCGGCTTTTAAGAACAGAAAAGAAGCTGCTTAGTTGAGCTGCTTTAGTATTTCTTCAATAGCTTTTTCCAATTGAGGTTGATTTCCCTGCAATCGATCATTAAATGACTCACGTACCAGAATGTCTGGAGAGACACCCGTTTTTTCAATATTATCTCCGTCCAGGGTATAGCATCCCCACGAAGGAAGTCGGTAGAAAGAACCGTCAACTAACCCTTTTCCTGATGTGAATATGATCCATCGATACGTTTCTGTACCAATAATTTTACCTAATCCCAACTCTTTAAAGCCTGCTGAGGTCATTTCTGCATCACTCAGACTTTGCTCGTTTATCAGCAGAACAATTGGTTTTGCAGCGGGAGAAAAATTAGGTTGGTTCGCTAGTTGCCCACCTCTGTATTTCCATTGCAGATAGGGCCTTTGTGAAAGAAATGACAATACATTATTATGGACATTACCTCCGGTATTCCATCTCAGGTCGAGTATAATGCCTTCACGTTTACGTTCTTGTGATACCATTTGTCGCAAGAAGTGATCCAACTCACCACCACCCATATTTTTCATATGGACATAAGCAATGCGCTTCCCTGATTGTGTGTCAACGAATGATTGATTTTCTTGCATCCACGCATCATAGCGTGCATTTCTGACAGCAGTGAACGAGGTTGGGTGAAGCTTAGTGGTAAATATACTGTCACCTCGCTGAAAAGTAAGTTTTACCTCATCGTCTAGGGATGGCTGCGCAAAGTATGATTCTCGGTTTGTGGTTAAGTCAATAGAAGTTCCGTTAACAGCAATTAGCTGATCACCAGACATGATGGGTGTTGTGGCCCGCTGAGCGGGTGTTTTGTCAATTATACTTTTTACTGTAAAAGGAGCTTGTTTTTCGTATTCGATCCCAGTGGAAAGGGTTCTGGTCCCGTAGAAAATATCCTCTTCTTTTCCAATCGATCTAAAGCCAAAGTGGCTGGTATTCAATTCACCCAGTAAGTCGTTTAGTAGCCTCCTTAAATCGTCCCGCTCATTCACATAAGGAAGAAAACCAGCATACTCATCCCGCATTTTTGGCCAGTTGATACCATGGAAGTCCTCGGAATAGAAATTCTCTTCCAAGTTAGCCCAGGTTTCAAAGAACATCTGTCGAAATTCATTATTCAACTGGCGGCGGAAGGTATGGTTGATATCTATCTTATCTACTTTACCACCTTTTAAGTTTAAGGAATGGATCTGCCCACGAATCAGTAAATAATGTTTACCCTTTGCTGTAACTACATCAGTATTACTCGTATTTCCACCTTTGATTTCTTCGGTTTTTGCACTCTGGAAAGGCTTAATAGTTGTCTTCCAAAGTCTGGTCCGACCTTCATCATGATTAGAGGCAAAGAGAACGATATAAGTATCTTCATCTTGGATAACGTAAGGAGCATTTTGGCTGCCAAAGGATGGGCCAACTCGAGAGATACGATCTGCTAGCCCATCGATCTGAATGGCTGTGATCTCTTTTTCTTTTGTGGCAGTAGAATCGGTTTTTTCGTCGCCATTCTGTTCCACAGCAAACAATTCATCGAACTTATCACTTCGAAAGGGCGCATCAATTTCTTGAAGAGCCATCCGGTAAAGATTGGGTTCTTGCAAACCAAATGGATAGGAAGGGGTTACTGGGTTCGAAGAAAATAAAATGTACTTGCCGTCAGGGGTAATGTATGGCGCGGCTTCCGTGACACCCGTTTGTGTCAAATTAATGGTTTGCTTTGTCTTACTATCAAGCCACATAATATCACGCTCAAAATCCCGATAGGCAGAAAAAAGAATATGGCGATCATCAGGTGCCCACCGGGGCCGGTCATTGTAAAAGCCCCAGAGTTCTTCTTTGACTAAGGTGTTGGATGCCATTGTATTAAGATCAAGTAATCTGACTTCTTCTCGGCCACTCAGGTATACCGCTTCACTTAGATCGCTATTGAAGGTTAACAAACGATTATTCTGCTGGTCATTGGTTATTTGTGTGGATACACCTTGGCCATTGGCGGGCTGGGTAAACCAATTAGTGTACCCTCTGGTAGTTTGACTATACAAAAGGGTTTTGTTGTCTTTGAGCCAATAAACTTCTACAGCACGTTCTTGAGGGTGGATGGAAATTTGGCGAATAAATTGCCCTTTAATATCCGAAACAAAGAGCTCACCTCTAGCAATGAATGCCAATTTTTTCCCGTCAGGGGAAACGAAAAAATTGGTAATATTCCCGCTAACTTGATAGTCTTGTTCTTTAGCTAATGTGCTTACACTGGGCAAGCGAACCGGAACTTCTCGGGCTCGACCACTATTCACATGATACAACCAAAGCTGGTAATCTTTTGTGAATACTATATGTTGCCCATCAGCACTTACATTAGGCCAAAAGGCAGCATTCTGGAAAGAGGTAAGCTGCTTTTTTCCGCTATCGGTAAGTTGATATAGATTGTATTCTCCATTGAATTCATCAGATAGAAAATAAATATTCCCCGATGCATCTATAGTTGTTTTGAAGTCTTTTCCTTCCCACTTGGTATGTACATTGTAAACACCTGTTCTGGTATTAAAGGATTTAATATCGGGGTTGAATGCGCCTTTATACCCTTTTCGATTAGCAAAATTATTGCTTTCCCAACTTTCGTTAAAAAAATAACGCTCTCCATCAGGGTGTGGCATTAAGTGGTGGTCGTTGTTAAAGTAATGAGAAAAAACCCGCTGAGGTGTACCCCCTTTAGAGGAAATAGAAAAGGTACTTATTCTGTTTTCCCGGTTGGAGGTAAAGTATATGGATTGACTGTCCCAAGACCATGATGACATTCCATCATCTGCCTGATGAAAAGTAAGCTGGACTATTGGCCCTCCACCTATTGGCATTTTATAGACGTCATTATTGCCATACTGGTTGCTGGAGAAAGCAATCCATCGGCCATCAGGAGATACCATAGGTCTTGTTTCGCGCCCATCCATTGCAGTAAGTCGGGTGGCACTGCCACCAGCAGCTGGTACGGACCACAGATCACCGTCATGACTAAAAATAATCGTAATACCGTCAGGAGTAAGGCAGGGATGCTGAATGAAATAAGCTTCATCCATTTGTGTATATGCCAGACTAGGAAGGGAAAAACAAAAGATGATAACGTAACGAAGCATATTATTTTTTTAGTAAAAATGAATAAAAAGGGGTTATATATCTTAAAGTTCTCATTTTCTTATTCTTTTTTATAAAGTGGGGTAGTAACTTGAGCTTACAGATAGAATAATTAAGATAGTTACTAGACCATGGTGAAAAGGTTTTAATCATTTAGCAGTAGTATAGATAGGCGTTACACATGGATAATCATCCAAAATTAGGACCAGTTTTGGTAACTGGTGCATCTGGTTTTATCGGCTCGTGGGTAGTTAAATATCTTCTCGAGGCGGGCTATGTAGTACATGGAGCTATCCCATCTATGCAGGAAGCCTATAAAGTCATGCATTTAACGCAATTGGCAAGCAAGCTGAAAAGGTCGTTTATCTTGTATGAAGCCAATTTGTTAAATAAAGAATCATTGGCTAGTGCTATAAAAGGTTGTAGTACGGTTATCCATATAGCTGCACATATGTGGGCTCAGGAGAAAAAAATAACGCGTGAGGCGATACAATATGCAGTTGAGGGTATCCAAAATCTGTTAGCTACTGCCAATACAGAAGAGTCAGTTACACGTGTTGTTTTTACCTCGAGTTTGAGCAGCTTGTTCGGGGATGCTATTGAACTGGCAGATAAAGAGGGGGGAATATTTTCTGAACAGGATTGGAACCTAGGGGCAGATCAGAAGTATTTACCTCGGGCTTACGCTATAACTCGAGCGGAAAAAAGTGCCTGGGTAATGGCTCAGGCCCAGGTCCGCTGGTCGTTGGTTACCCTTCAGCCAGGCTTAGTTATGGGACCCACGCTGAGTAGGGATACGGAAAGTGCTAGTGCTCGTTTTGGACTTTCTTTGGTCAATGGGCAATCACGCTGGGGCGTACCTGATATATATCTGGGTTTGGTTGATGTCAGGGAAGTGGCTCGTGCGCACGTTTTGGCTGCATTTCAAACGGAGGCAAGTGGTCGTTATCCTTTGTGTAGTGAGGTTTTAGGTATTCTTGAAATGGCGGCACTCATCCGAACAGAGTATGGAAAGAAGTATCCATTACCCAAAAGAACACTACCCCGCTGGATCATTTATCTATTTGCTCGAAGATTCGGTTATTCTGCTCCATATATTAAACGTAATCTAGGCTTTCCCATTCGCATCAACACTTTGCGTAGTACCGACGAACTGGGTGTTGTGTATCGGTCGGTAGTCGAAACTTTAACAGATCAAATGCGCGCATTTGAAGAAAAAGGTATGTTATAAAAAGGAAAGCCCACCGTACGGGTGAGCCTTCCTTGTTAGCATATCCTTATTGACAATTATTTTCTAGGCACGATTGATTAGATAATCTCTGGACAAGAATAGGGTTAGTTCTTGATTCAAAACTACCGGTTGGGTACCCATGCTGTTCCATTGCCTGATTTCCTCCGTTGTGGTATTGAACATTTTGGCAATGCGATCGAGATTATCTCCAGGTGCAACAATGTATAGAGTAGATACCCGATCTTGATTCGTTTTCAAGGTTTCAGTGACCAGCTTTTTGCGCATAAGCTCGCTAGCTGATGTGGGAAGCGCAAGAAAGTTACCTTTGCTATTTTGAGGGATATATCCTTGCAGATAGGAAGGGTTCAGCTTTGCAATATCTTGATAGGAGAGTCCTGTTGTTTTAGCAATCTGCGAAAACGAAAGTGATTTTTGGACCGTTAAAACACGAACATCCTGATTGAATATTGACCTTACTTGAGGTTCTAATTGGTGAAGGTGATAGAAGTTGGCTATATAAGCTGCAGCAATAAATGCAGGAACATAGCGCTTGGTTTCCGAAGGTAAGTACTTCGTTACTTGATTGTATTCTGAACTACCTGCTCTGCGTACCGCACTTCTAACGCGGCCAGGGCCTGCGTTAGAGGCAGAGAGTACTAATGCCCAGTCATCAAACTGCTTGTGTAATTGCTTGAGCATACGAACTGCAGCTTCCGTTGATTTATAGGGGTCAAACCTTTCGTCCATCTGATCATTAACCAGTAGCCCATGATGGCGGGCAGTAATACCCATTAACTGCCACATGCCAGCAGCCCCTACGTGAGATTTTACAGTCGGACGCAGACCTGATTCGATCATAGGCAAGTACTTCAGTTCCTCTGGAAGATCATGAAGTGAGAGGTAGTGCTCGAAAACCGGGAAAAAAGCAATTGTTCTTCCTAGTATTTTTTCTGTTTCGCGCTGGCCAGCATAAACGTATTGGTTGATACGTCGTACAACTTCATCAGTATGCTCAACTTCCATTGGGAGGTCGAGTGTTGCCAGGCGCTCCAAAATTTGGGCCTCACTAACTGCTGCTGGGAAATTGGGAGTAGCAACAGTATGGTTTAAAGTAGGTAATGCAGTGGTAGTTGTGCTGAATAGCAGCAGCACAATCCCTACCGTCCATGGGAAATTCATTGGCTCACTTTTACATTCAAAAAATTACTAGCTTTCTTAGCAAGTAATAGGTAATTGGTGTTACATATTAATGTGTCGTCAAACGAAAAATTATGCCCACCAGTTACACGGTTTTAGCTGTAAATCGATCACAAATCTAGACCCTTAACTCTTAAAAGTCAATGATTTTCAATTGATAACATATTGAAAACAGGTCTTGGAGAAAATCAAAAAAAAAAGAAAAATCTGGTTAGATTAGCTTTGCTCAAATAATATATTGCGATAAGTTCACTGCAAAAGTAAACATTCCACAACTTGATAAAAAGTGGAAAACCTGGAAAGGAGGAGAATGGACCTACTTTAACAGATCATTAACGTAGGCAATAGGCTTAAAGGCTTGCTTTAGGCAGGTATCTGATGAAATGGAGTAAAAAAGAGTGTGTTGTGTTCAGTGGGATGGAATACACTAAGCTGTTTCCATGTAAAAGTGAGCTATCAATATACAGGTTTCTACGAAAAAACCTAGCAGTTTTCACTATTTGGCCTCATTTTACCATGAATTGGGTAAGAAAGCCAAACACTTAAAATGTAAACACATTAACTATTATGAAAATAAAATTATTGGCATTCGGAATTGCACGTGATATTCTGGGTGCAGGCCAGACCCATACTGAATTACCTGAAGGGTCTACTATTGGAGACTTACGATCTAAATTGTACACTGATTTTCCAGCATTTGCGAAGCTAGCTTCTTTAGCTATTGCCCGAAACAATGAATATACAGGTGATACTGACCTGATTTCAGCCACGGACGAGATCGTGCTCATTCCACCCGTTAGTGGAGGGTAATCGCAAATGTTACTTATGAAGATAACCACAACAGCCCTGGACTTCTAGAAAATCCAAGACTGTTGTGGTTCCGTATTTGTAAAGATAAGACTGTTTCGTATGGATTTGCCGTAAAGGTTATTAGGGATTTAGCCAATAAGTTACTTTTGCGACAATGGCTCTATTCTTGACATTAAAGTTCATGGTATCATAATTGTCGGTATACACTAGGAAAAAGTCCGAAACAGGTGCAAATCGCCATTGTAAGCGAGTGTTAATATTCATGTTCTCAGCTTGGCTATTATACTGAATAAAAGTCGTGAGAAATAATGACTTGCTGAAGGTAAAGTCTATGCGTGGGCCAACTAAAAATAAGCCAGCTGATGCGAAAGGTTTTGGCAGGTCAACATAAGTATAGTTGACATTCATCTGAATTTGTCCAAATGGTTGATAACGGTAGGTGAATGACCCCCGCAAACTATATCGATAGCCATTAAAGAACTGACCAACAGTAGGACTGATACGGTATGAAAAGACTTTTCGGCGATCAGAACGGTAGCTAAGCTCCACAGAAGTATATCTGTAATCGGTATCCGCAGCTAATGGTTGGGCATCAGTTCGTGTAGGATCAAAAGAATCAAACAAGTAAGTATAATCGTTAGATATGGTAAGGCTAAGCTCAGATGTATTTTTGTAGTTAAGCTCACCAAACAAAGATATCTGCTCGTCCGTTTGCCCATACTCTGGCTTCCAGAAAGAGTTATATTCTGCACCGATTTGCCAGCGATTGATGCTTCCTTTTTCAGGGTAGAAGAACAGCTGCCCCGTCGGATTGACCTGAAATATATTTCTTCTGGGAACGAAACCCAGTTCGGGCCTGTATCCATCCCGGATCCACCGGTGCGACCATTCTAAGCTAATGTCCCTGATCCGATACTCTAGGCGGGTACCATGCGCGAATTTATCGAAAAAGTTTAGCGTATCGGTAGCTGTAACCGCCTGATGATAGTATGTTTTCCCTGTCCATTTATTATCAGGTGTATTTAGATTATAGTCAAGCCCTATGACACGGTTGAAGGGGTCACTTTCATCAATAGTTTCACTATCTTCAGGAATAAAGGACTGTTTATTTACAAATATTAAACCAATATTTGAGCGTTGGGCAATTTTCCTTTGTACAGCAGCGACACTATAATTAATAGCTGGAAGGCCGGCATCGTCGTCTTGTAGTGTGTGCATGTTCAAAAGCCCCAACCGCCAATTATTATCTAATTTACCACTGAGTCGCGCACCATATAAAATAGGAACCTGAATTGCGTTGCCAGCAGTATCCCGATCGATACCAATTCTTCTGGAAAAGAAAGGATTAACTCTTTGCTCACCAAAACCACTGAACAAGTCGGCATTTTCAATAAAAAATTGTCGGCGTTCTGGGAAAAAAAGCTCGAATCTATCCAGATTAATGACCTGCTGGTCAACCTCTACCTGAGAGAAATCAGGGTTTACAGTCAGGTCAAGATTTAAGCCTGAGGTAATAGCTACTTTTGCATCTGCGCCAACAGCGAAGTTATTGCTAGGTGGTGTACCTGCACTATAGTTTTTGGATGTTCCACCGGTCATGAATGGTATGATGGAAATATTCCTTTTGGGAGGCTTAGGCGATTCGGTCCATTCTATGGGGTCCATATAAGCCAAGCTCATTATGGTCTGGTTCTGAGGTATGCGAACTAGTGTTGATCTGGTATTGGACTGCGTATCGAATCGGTATGCGTTAAAATTCCATTGCTGGGTACCAGGATTAAATCGGAGGGTACTGAAAGGAATAGCTAATTCGCAGGACCAATATCCTTCACCAATGTGAGATTCCCCTTTCCATTTGTTATCCCAACCCGAGTCCCAGTCACTAAAATCCTGACCTCCATTGGAAATGAGTGCCTCCCGCATCACACCGTAAGGATTCATTCCGAAAACAAATGCATTGGTTTTATCCTGAAAAGGATCAATCAGAAAAGTAAGATTATCATTACCACCAGCTCTGTAATCACGACGGAGCGAATTAATCACGTAGTCATTACCTACAGATTGGCATTTTGCTCCGATGTATAAAAACTGATCATCGAATGCCAGATATATCTCAGTTTGAACGGAGCTTAAACTACTATCAGTAGGGAAGTATTCCCAGAAATCAGTGGCGGGTTGCCCTTGAAACCATGAGTTTTCGTTTAGTTGGCCATCAATTAAAATTTTATCCGTAGTACGAACAAGAGTCGCCCTGGGAGCTGGATTATTCTCATTCTCATTCTCATTTGGGTCAGGGTCCGTAGCCAAGGGCTGTGCTTGTGTAACAGTCGTCAGGACAAAACAGATGAGTAGTAGTGCCCCTTTCATTTTATGTTCCATGCTGCAAAAGTAAATACAGGTCCTATGTGATATATAAAAACTCGTTGTTGGTTGATGGCTTGTCGCTCAACAACCATATACTGTAGGTAAATGCGTAATCAACTATGGTGTCAGACCATTAGGTCCGGGATGAATTTAAACGATAGACTGCCCAAAAATATAGGCAGCCACAATAGTATGGCCACCTATCCAAGCTAAACTTATTATGGATGGATGGATAACCACATCTAGTGGAAATGGTTCACTTACGGATCATTTATTATTTTGTTGTAGCGGAAGTTCCAGTTCCTTTCTCAAGTAGGAAAAAGCGTTTACGCAACCAGAAGGAGAGCTGAACTAAAGCAATCAGTGCAGGAACCTCGACTAATGGCCCAATCACGCCCGTAAAAGCTTGAGGTGAAGCCAAACCAAATAGAGCAATAGCTACTGCTATAGCTAATTCAAAATTATTACCTGCTGCTGTAAAAGATATGGATGCGGTACGTGGATAATCTGCACCCAAAGCTTTACTGGTGAAAAAACTGATCAAAAACATCAATATGAAATAAAGCATAAGTGGAACCGCAATACGCACTACATCCATTGGTAATTCAACAATCGCATTGCCCTTAAGGCTAAACATTAGAATGATAGTTGCCAATAAAGCAATTAGGGTAATCGGTGAAATAGCTGGAATAAATACGGTCTTGTACCATGGTAAGCCCTTCCATGCTACCAGAGTAATCCGACTGGCTAATCCCATAATAAATGGGATACCCAGATAAATGAGTACACTCTCAGCAACGGTTGCCATCTCCAGCGATACTAAAGCACCCTCCATCCCAATTTTTGGCGGAAGCCAGGTAATAAAAACCCAAGCGTAAAAACCATAAAAAAATACTTGGAATAAACTATTTAAAGCAACCAAAGCCGCACCATATTCCTTACTTCCATCAGCTAAATCATTCCATACGATAACCATTGCAATGCAGCGGGCTAAGCCAATAAGAATTAGCCCTGTCATGTAGCCTGGATAATCATGCAGAAATATAACAGCAAGAAAAAACATGAGAATCGGTCCTATGATCCAGTTCAGGAATAAAGACAGTCCTAACACCTGAACATTACGGAATACTTTGGGTAGAAGCTTATAATCAACTTTAGCCAGTGGTGGGTACATCATCAGAATCAATCCCACTGCAATGGGGATATTCGTTGTGCCCTGATTTAATTGCTCTAACTGTGTAGGAAGTGTTGGTAGCCAATAACCAAGTCCAATACCTATTGCCATTGCCAGAAAAATCCAGCCCGTAAGGTACCTGTCGAGGAAGCTCAATTTTTTTGTTGATACACTAGAACTTGCCATTACCGTATTTTTGCAATAATAAATTAAGCGAGTGCCTTAAAAAGATGGAATAAATCACGTCCTATCTCGTTTAGCCGTTCATCATAAACGCGCTCCATGACTTCCGTACCATCTGAAACTTTGGGGTCTTCGTACGGAATAGCAATACGTGCTAATGCACCTGGAATAAATGGACAGTTCTCATCAGCATGTGAACAAACCATTACCGCCGCAAAATCAGAAGTAGGGTTTTCAGTGTGGTCATACACTTTGGAGAATGCCTTACCAACCAATAAACTAGGACCCGCTGTTACTTCATAGATCGGATTGGAAGAAGGTGCGGCTATTTCGGCTATATATCCAGCCCTCCGCACCGCTGCTACCGCATTGGGATGGAAAGCGGTCGCTTCCGTACCGCCGGAAAAGGTACGTATGCTCGAAAGACCAAAGTACAAACAAGCTGTTTGAGCAACGAGCTGGGCTAAATGTGACCGACGCGAATTATGGGTACAAATAAAATGGAGATTGATGACTTTACCCGTTGGTAGTTGTTCTTGCAAAAACTGCAATAATTGTTCCAAGCCATTTTTTCTCCATTCATTTTCTAGTGGAGGAACCAGCCAATTTTGCTCAATATTTTGGGTTACTTCAGGAAATAGTGAATTGTCCACGTTAATTTGAAATATATTGAATCTATTAATGTTCTGCGTTGCAATAATAGAATAAAAGTGTATACCAAACCCATCGCCCCAAAAAAATCACAATAACTTATCATGCGGATGTAGATTCCGAATCTGTACCAAAAAAAATAAAAATAAGATGTATTTCTTCCCAGCTTTTCGGCCTAATGCAAGAGTTCATGGCATATTCGGAGATGCTTTCTAGCAGTCCTTAGCTCTTTAGGGTAGCTGGAGCTGGTGGATTGTGTCAATGGTAGTTCTGCAGCAATCTTTACACGGACAACAACATTTA
>JABSSK010000270.1 GCA_013214265.1 Saprospiraceae bacterium
TGAGCGACGAATTCTTTCATTCGTTTCTTCCAGGGTACACTGTGTTTTCGTAGGTCATTGGATTGACCTGATATATCCAACCAATGCTGATACGGCCATTCATTCCATATTCTAACCCCATTCTGAACTAAATATCTAATGTTGGTGTCTCCTTTTAAGAACCACAATAGTTCATGTACAACAGATTTGAAGTGTACCTTTTTAGTTGTCAACAATGGGAAATCATTCTCTAAATTGCAGCGGAATTGGTAGCCAAATACACTGATGGTACCGGTACCCGTCCGGTCACCTTTTTTTGTCCCTTTGTCTAGGATATGTTCCAGCAGATCGTGGTATTGCTTCATTTGTCCATTATCAAGAATTGAGAACAAGATAAAAAACCCTGAGAATTATGCTTAATACTTCTTTTATTTTTATACTGAGCTCCTCACTAAAGTGAGGAGCTCAGTAGTCAACTTTTACCCTCATCTTTCGTTCATTTATTATTGAAAATACAACTTTTATTGAAAATGAGCTACAGTAGCCTGCATGAATGTGTGAATGATCTAGAAAAAAATGGGCATCTGATCCGGATAAAATCTGAAATAAACCCTGATTTAGAAGCTGCTGAGATACATCGACGGGTTTTTGAAAAAAAAGGACCAGCCATTCTTTTTGAAAGAATAAAAGGTAGCCCTTTCCCCGCATTGTCCAATCTTTACGGTACGTATGATCGCACCGATTTCTTATTTCGCCGGACCATTCCCCATGTGCAAAAAGTTATTGAACTAAAAGCGGATCCTACCCATTTTTTTCAGCAACCAACCCGATACCTGCGTACACCTTTTACCGCTTTATCAGCTTTACCCATGAAAAGCATAACTAAAGCTCCTGTAACTTATGGAACTACCACCATCGACCAACTCCCACTGATTAAGTCATGGCCAATGGATGGAGGTGCTTTCGTTACCCTCCCTCAAGTCATGACACTTCCTCCTGACAACCAAAAAATAATGTCTTCTAATGTGGGAATGTATCGAATTCAACTCACAGGTAATCATTACGCAACTAACCAAGAAATTGGTATGCATTATCAAATCCACAGGGGTATTGGTGTACACCATACTCAGTATAACAATAGTGATAAACCCTTTCGGGCATCCATCTTCGTGGGTGGGCCCCCATCCCATGCTTTTGCCGCTATTATGCCCCTGCCGGAAGGACTATCCGAACTAACCTTCGCTGGTTTGCTGGGAGGCAGACGATTCCGATACACTCGAAAAAATGGACACATCCTCTCCTCTGATGCTGATTTTGTAATCACGGGTACTATCCGAAAAGGAGAAAAAAAACCCGAAGGCCCCTTCGGTGATCATCTCGGATACTACAGCTTACAACATGAATTCCCCGTCATGGATGTCGAACAGGTCTACTATAGAAAAAATGCCATCTGGCACTTCACTGTTGTGGGAAGGCCCCCACAAGAAGATAGTAGCTTTGGCTACCTCATTCACCAGTTGGTCAAACTACTGACACCTCAGGAATTCCCAGGTGTCAAGCAAATAAACGCAGTCGATGCTGCGGGGGTACACCCTCTCTTGCTAGCTGTTGGTAGTGAACGCTACATGCCCTTCCGGGAAAAACGACCCGAAGAAATACTCACTCAGGCCAACCGAATCTTAGGAAGTGGCCAAACGTCTCTGGCTAAATTCCTTTTTATTGCGGCTCATGGTGATAGTCCAAACCTAAACACCCATGATATACCTGGGTTCTTCCGTCATGTTTTAGAAAGAGTCGACTGGACACGCGACCTCCATTTCTATACCAAAACCACCATCGATACCCTCGACTACTCTGGGTCAGGATGGAATGCAGGATCTAAAGTTGTTATTGCCGCTTGCGGCGATCCAATACGTACCCTATCCCATGATATACCAGGCTCGCTTTCTTTACCTTCTGCTTTTCACAAACCCACCGTCGTTCTTCCGGGCATTATGGCGATCCAAGGCCCCAAATTTTCAAGTGATACAGCCTACCAGGATGTCCAAGATCTGTGTGAAGCTCTCCAAGGACAGATTTTAGAGGGATTCCCTATGATTATCTTATGTGATGATGCACCTTTTTTAAGGGCAAATCTGAATAATTTCCTTTGGGCTGCCTTTACTCGAGCAAACCCTAGCCATGATATCCAAGGTGTCGATCCATTTATAGATAATAAGCACTGGGGATGTCACGGGCCTTTGGTGATTGATGCGCGAATAAAACCGCATCATGCTCCTGTTTTGGAAACCGATCCTACTGTATCCAAACGGGTCGACCGATTATTTGCTAAAGGAGGGGAGCTTTATCAAAAGTTTTAATTTTTATGAACAAAATACCGTACTTGTTACCTTAATAAATAGAATAAACCATTACCCTTTACCCACACTGATCATGGGCTCTATCTTTGCCGCCAAACATTATCCCGATATGATTCCGGGGACAGAACTGGACAAATACTTGTCCAGAGGCTGGTATCGCATGGGCCAAACGATCTTTACTACCCACTTTTTGTGTTTCGGTGATCAGTTTTTTTCTGCAATTTGGATTAGGCTACCCCTAAAACACTATCAATTCAGTAAGAGCTTACGCAAATTATTCCGCAAAAACTTAATGAAGTATCGCGTTGAATATCGACCAGCATATATCACTCCAGAAAAAGAAAAACTATACCAAAAATATAAGAAACATTTTCCGGGTATGCTCGCCGCTACCCTCAATGATTCCCTACATGATGGGGAGGCTGGAAATATCTTCAACACCTTGGAAACGGCCGTTTACGATGGAGACCAACTGATTGCGCTAAGTTTTTTTGATCTGGGGGAGCGTGCCTTGGCCAGTATACAAGGGATTTATGATCCTGATTACCAAAAAGATAGCCTTGGCCTATTCACGATGCTATTAGAAATCGACTATGGCCTTCATCACCAATTAGATTTTTTCTATCCAGGTTATGTAGTTCCAGGAAATAGCCGCTTCGATTATAAGTTACGGATAGGAAAAACCTGTGAATATTTTAACCTAAAAGATCAAAACTGGCAACCTTGGTCTGGCTTAGATACCCGCGATGTTCCCTTGGAAAAGATGAAATTAGAAATAGGTAACCTCCAAACAGCATTGGCCAAAGAAGGTATCCGTTCATCTATCAAATATTACCCCTTGTTTGAAGCCAACTTATTTGGATACTGGCAAGTCCCATTTTTTGATTACCCTCTGTTTCTATTGATCAATACCCCGATCCAATCCAATAGCTATACACTATGTGTCTGGGACCCTCGATCCGCAGCCTTTAAACTATTACAATGTGCCAATTTCGACGACATACAGTTCTTCTTCAACGAGAACTATACCAATACATTCCACTCCTCCAAATATTTTATAGACCTCATCACTGCTGAGCGGCTTCTTCATCTGGCCACTACCCCACAAGATATGACAAAGGTACTTTTGAACTTTGATTCTATTTGATTTTTGTATTTTCAATTCACGTACACACCGATTTGCAATTATTATTGCCCGCTCTTGCTATTACGTGTATGGCTGGACATTCGTTAACCATTATCTCCTTTGGCCATGAAAAGAAAATACGCCTTTTTGTTTTCGCTCGTTTTACCCTTATTTCTACTCGCTCAGGATAGCATTACGATAAACCAATTGCTATCATCACCTTTCCCAACGGACTTGCAAGGTGACCCAGATGGAGATCGCTGGGCCTGGATATTTAATGAAAAAGGAAAGCGAAATATATGGACCGCTGGACCCAGTCAGAAACCACAACAGCATACCCGATATCAATTGGATGATGGGATAGAGATCACCAACCTCCAGTTTGTGCCAGGTAGAAATGCCCTTTTATTTGTTAGAGGGGGGGTACCCAACCGCTCTGGAGAGTTTCCAAACCCGCTAAGCTATACCACAACTCCTCAAAGAAAGATCCTATTGCTAAACCTGGATGATAATTCGGTTTCCGAACTGGTGGTTGGTGCCGATCCTCGGGTACGTCCTAATGGAGGCGGATTCGTTTTTAGCCATAGCGGAAAAATTCATTACTTCGATCTGGAAACCAATAAAAGCCAATTATGGGTTGATGCGCGAGGTGCATTACGCAATTACACTTGGTCTCCTGATGGTTCTCAACTGGCATTCGTAAGTAACAGAGGCGACCATGGGTTTATTGGGCTTTTTAGCCCCAATAATGCCACAGTGGAATGGGTAGCACCAAGTGTCGATAAAGATAATCATCCTGTCTTTTCGCCTGACGGCAAAAAACTAGCATTTATGCGCTTCCCACATCAATCAGGAGGATGGCCTTTCCAGCCCCAAAAAGAAGGTTTACCTTGGTCCATTGTTGTTGCCGATCTCGAACAACAAGAAAATAAAACAGTATGGACCGCCCAACCAGGCCAAGGTAGCGTCTATCGGTCTGTTTCATCAGCCCAACAGTTACACTGGACCCGGAATAACCATTTGGTATTTCCTTGGGAAGAGAACGGATGGACACACCTGTATGCATACACCATAGATAATCAAAAAACGACCTGCCTAACTCCAGGTGAATTTGAAGTTCAGTTTGTTTCCTTAGGAACAGACGGGAATACCATCTTATACTCCGGCAACCAGTCCGATATCGATCGGCAGCATATCTGGTCTGTACAACTGGGGGTAGCCCCTACACAACTTACCCCTAAAGGATCTGGCGTTGAATGGTCACCAGTTATGAACGGTGCCGGTGCCATCGCAGGACTTAGGTCAACCGGTGTACTCCCCGCAGCTCCTTATTATATCAAAGCAGCAGGAATTGAACCGATGGCCCCCAATACCCTTCCCTCCGACTGGCCAGATCAACAATTGGTTGCACCCCAACAGGTTATCTTTCCCGCAGCAGATGGTATGAATATACATGGACAACTGTTTTATCCGAATAACTATGATCCTGATAAAAAATATCCAGCTGTACTCTTTTTCCATGGTGGCTCACGCCGGCAAATGCTACTAGGGTTCCACCACCGCGGTTACTATCATAATGCTTTTGCAATGAACCACTACCTAGCTCAACAGGGCTACCTGGTGTTATCCGTTAATTACCGCTCGGGAATTGGATACGGTTTAGATTTCCGGGAAGCCCTTAATTATGGCGCTACCGGAGCTAGTGAGTTCAACGATGTACTTGGAGCAGGGCTATTCATGCAACAACGTAATGATGTGGACCAGAATAAAATTGGCCTGTGGGGTGGATCATATGGTGGTTATCTCACCGCCTTAGGGTTAGCACGTGCTTCCGACTTGTTCGCAGCAGGTGTCGACATCCATGGTGTTCATGATTGGAATAAAGTGATACGAAATTTTCGCCCAGCTTATCGAGAAGTCGAACACCCCGAATTTGCCCGTCTAGCTTTTACGAGTTCACCTCTGAATGATATCAAAACATGGCGATCACCAGTCCTCCTTATCCATGGCGACGATGACCGAAATGTTCCCTTCAGTGAATCGGTTGAATTAGTCGAACAGCTTCGGTATCAGCAGGTACATTTGGAACAGTTGGTATTTCCTGATGAGGTACATGGATTCTTATTACACCAAAATTGGATAGCTGCATTTGAGGCTACAGCTGACTTTTTTCATCGTATGCTCCAAAAACAATAACCGATGATAGGTGACCAAGCGTCAACAATAACTAAAACGTATACCTATTTATTACTCATTGGAATCGATGCTTACCATACAGGTATACCTTCATTACACAATGCATGTCGGGACGCAAGAACCATAGGTGAGTTACTTTGCGCAAAGTATCAGTTTGAACCGAAAAAAACCGTTTCTTTATTTAACGATGATGCCACAGGGCGCAACATCCTTGACACCTTGGCTACCTTCGAACACACCCTTACTAGCCAGGACAGCTTGGTTATTTATTTTGCAGGGCATGGCTTTTATGATACTAGAAAAGAAGTCGGATATTGGCTTCCAGCTGATGCCCAAAAAGATAATACCAATAGCTATTTATCTTTTAGTGTCCTGCGGGATTATTTGAAAGTCATCCCATCCATTCACACCGTTATACTCGCCGACTCCTGTTTCGCTGGGGCGTTATTTATGGAACGTGACATCACATACCGCCAAACTGGTTTAGAACGGCTAGCTCAATACCCAAGCCGTTATCTACTCGCAGCTGGTCGAAACGAACCTGTTTCTGATGGTGCAGTGGGACGCCATAGCCCTTTCGCACAGAGTCTGATCGACATACTTTCTTATCATAAAGAACCCTTTTTGCCAATTACTCAGCTCACGCTGCTGCTGATTGAAGCTGTAGCTTCAAATGCCAAACAGCTACCTCGTGGAGAGCCCCTGCGTGAGGTCGGGCACCG
>JABSSK010000271.1 GCA_013214265.1 Saprospiraceae bacterium
AGATCTCATCTTCCTCTGGTGGTGGCGGTGGAGGAGGTGGCGGTGGAGGCGGCGGAGCTTCCTCTTTAGGTTCTTCAACGAATACTTCATCGTCGGCCTCAATCGACATGTCTTTGAACTCAAATTCCTCTTCTTCTAGGATTTCTTCCTCGGGTACCTCTTCGATAACCGGAGGTGGAGGTGGAGGTGGCGGCGGTGGCGGTTCAGCGGTACGAGGTGGTTCAATCTCGATGTCTTCTTCTACTTCGATCAGAAAACCTTCGAATTCTTCCTGTTTTTCGTATTGGGTCCAACTGAATGCCAGTAGCGTAAGACCAAGGGATGCAACCAAACCAATGTTGAAGAACGTACCGCTCAAGCGGAAAGCATCAGCTTCCGGGTATTTGTTACGTGCTTTCAATGGTGATCCCCCTGCCTTGTTGCTTGTACCAGCCAGCCCTTCCTGCGCGCGCTTTTTGTAGGTCATGCGCATGCCCAGAATCACAGCAACAACAACCAGGATAAGACCTAGTAGTGCCGTAATTAAGCCAGTGCCGTTAACAGCAATATCCATACTGACAAGGTTTTATGTAATAAATAAATAATATGCAATCCATCCCAGACCGAGACCAACAGCGTTAGCCAACATGTCTAGATATTCAAAATGGCGTTCAACAACTAAAATACCCTGTACGACTTCTAATGCAATACCAAAAAAAAGACAAATTCCTAAAGCCAAGAGCGTATTTAGGGTGCTATCTTTTATTTTGCTGTGGTATTTTATGCCCGCGAGGGTAAGAAATCCGAGGCCTGCATAAGCTAATGCATGTACTAATTTATCTGCTCCCAAAAATTGCTGTTTGGGAAGCAGAACAGGTGCCTCGTTTACTAATGAACCCCACAAAATAAGACCGGCCCACATTAGGGCTGGTAACCAGGGTATTCTAAATATCTTCTTTATATAATGATGCAGCATCAACTGCTTTTGGTGTACGTTGTAAAAAAATTATCCCACCAATGCACGATATGCATCTGCATCCATCAATTCGCTTACCTCCTCGGGCTTGGTCAACTCGATTTTAACAATCCACCCATCTCCGTAGGGGTCCTGATTAACTGTGGTAGGATCATCCCCTTCGTTTTCATCCAGTTTGGGGTTGAATTCCAATATTTTTCCGCTTACAGGCATGAAGAGATCAGAAGTTGTTTTTACAGCTTCTACGGTACCGAACACATCGTTCTGGCCTAACGTTTCTCCCACAGTCTCCACTTCGATGTATACGAGTTCGTCAAGCTCTGACTGTGCAAAGTCAGTGATTCCAACAAACGCAATGTTGTTGTCTTCCAGTCGAATCCATTCGTGCTCCTCAGTATATTTCAGCTGGGCAGGAAATTCCATATTTGGATAGTTTGGTTTGTTACAGAATTTTAAAAGGCCTATGGGCGTTGCCAAAAATAATTGATTTTGCTTATCCGCCTCAATAATCACCCATTATTTTTTCAGTGAAAGCTATCGAGATGCTTAGATATGGAATAAAAATACCCCGTCAATCCGATAAAAGGAGCAACGGGGTACTTTAATTTGTTGGTAAATCAGCTTATTCTTGCTCAGCCAAAAATGACTTGACCCATTGGGAAGTAACTGATTTTGGGCGCTCCAGCGGAAAGCCTAAAGCACGTGCCCAGCACTGTGCTGCCAGAACCCCCAAGGCTCGTGAAACACCAAATAAGACCGTGTAGAAACTGTATTCAGTCAGGCCATAATGCACCAGTAATGCCCCTGAGTGCGCATCCACATTGGGCCATGGGTTTTTGACTTTGCCAAGCCCCTTGAGAATCTCAGGAACAATTTCGAATAGCATCCAGACAATATTCACGATTTCATCGTCTTTAATATATTCTTCAGCGAACTCCTTCTGGGCTATAAAACGGGGGTCCGGTTTCCGCAAAACCGCGTGCCCATACCCAGGGATAACCTGACCGGCATTTAGGGTGCTTTGGATATAATCGGCAACCTGCTCGTGAGATGGCTTGCGGGTGCCGAGCACATCAACCATTTTAAAAATCCATTTGATCACTTCCTGATTTGCTAATCCATGCAAGGGACCTGCTAGTGCATTCATGCCACCAGCCAGCGAATAGTAAGGGTCACTTAGGGTTGATCCTACCAGATGAGTCGTGTGTGCGGAAGCGTTACCTCCTTCATGATCAGCATGAATGGTTAAATACAAGCGCATCAGAGACTTGAAATCTTCGTTTTTAATGCCTAGCATATGAGCAAAATTACCAGCCCAGTCGAGTTTGGTGTCAGGTGCAATATGGCTACCATTATGGTAAGTTCGGCGATAAATGTAAGCCGCTACACGAGGCAAGCGAGAAATGAGGTTCATGGTGTCCTCATAAGTTGCATCCCAGTACTCCTCTTTGCTCATCCCTTCCGAGTACCGGCGAGAGAAGATGCTTTCGGTTTGCATGGATACGATCGCAGTTGAAAACTGCGTCATAGGGTGGGCATCGGTTGGAAGTGCATCCAGTGCCCGGAAAGTATGTTCTGGAACATTACTTCGGCGCATCCACTCCCCTGTGATCCAGTTCACTTCTTCTTCGGTAGGTACTTCGCCTACGAGCATTAACCAGAATAAGCCTTCCGGCCGAGGCTCTTTACTGCCAGGTGTTTTAGGGAGCTTTTCTTTTAATTCCGGAATGCTGTATCCTCGAAAACGGATGCCTTCGATTGGGTCAAGTTGGGAAGGCTCCCATACCATCATTTTGATTCCCCGTGCGCCCCCAAATACTTGGCGTAAAACAACTTCGTCAACTTTTTTGTCGCCATGTTCTTTTAATAATGCTTTGTTTTCGGTGCGAAGGGGAGCTGATTTTTCGTGACACTTTTTCTTTAGGGGATCCATTCAATATGTGTTGATTATAGTTAGCAATGTGTTTTCCTGCAAAAAGTCCTGCGTGCCGCATTTTCTCTGGGCGCAAAGGTAGCCAAAATTTGGCGGAACTATACTTCATTTATACCACCAAAACACCTATAATTATGGGCTTTTACAGATAACAATTTTAAAAGACGTCGTGTTTCTTCATCAATACGCTTGAAAACGTTTTGTGCCGTAGGATTACAGATTCTACACCCAGAATGAATAGAAATGATATGCTAATAGTCGATGGTAAAATTATTGAGCCTGCTGTACTGCAGTCGTATTTCGCGTGTAATTTAAATGCCTGCAAAGGGGCTTGTTGCTGGGAAGGTGAGTACGGCGCACCGCTCGATGAGTCTGAACTGCATGTGCTAGAGCATATCTACCCCAGTATTGAACCCTACCTTGATCCTGATGGAATAGCAGTAATTAAAGAAAAAGGGTTATTCGAATACTTCAAAGGTATGAAGGCTTATGGCACCCCCCTACTGAAGAATGGAGCATGCGCTTTCCTAACCTACACCAAAGAAGGTACCGCCTTATGTGGTATCGAAAGCGCATGGCGAGATCAAGCAGTTGATTTTAGAAAACCCATCTCGTGCCACTTGTACCCTATTCGGGTGGAACATGATCGAAAAACGAATTTTACGATACTGCGCTACGATGAATGGGATAGCTGTCAGGCAGCTTGTGCCAAAGGAGCTAAAGACAAAATTCCTCTTTACCAATTCGCGAAAGAGGCGCTGATACGGGCATATGGGGAATCTTTCTATGCAGAATTGGAGGCTATGGCCAGATACATAAATAAATAAATACTTTTATTCCTTGACTTTTAGTTATAAACGGTGCATTTTAAGAGTAACTTGTTATACACTTACGATACCTACCTCGTAACCCCGTTCGTTTATTATATCTTCCCTTGTTAGTTTAATGTCAATATAGCCATCATTATGCCTAACTAACCATCGTGTTAGTAAGTCCCAAGATATTGATACCACTTATCTTATGATGAGCTGGTATTTACAGGCCCGGTCTGCCCGGTCCGGGCCACCTTTTGTTGCATTTTCAATACGTCATCATCTACCCACAACCTCAGCGTTCTATGCCGATACATCAATAGGGCGCTCTGACCATGGTCAGAGCGCCCTTATCAAATATCTAAAACCCAATATTCTTTGACTTACTGTATGGTTGTCATTTGCGTAAATTAATAGCGACCTTATTTCGTGTAGATGGATCGCTTGTTCGTAAGTATTGACAATCTTTACGTAGACATTATACCCATGTATGCATTCCGTTCTGTACGTTAATACCTGACATGTGGTTCGGCGTATTCTCTTCACCATTGACCACATACAGTCCAACAGAAAACTTTCTGCAACTTGATGCCAATGTGCTATGCATTCAAGTATAAATTATATCAGGAGAAGAACCTTTAGTTCTTCTCCCATATAATATAGGCCTAGCGAATTTCTATATGGCGGGCAGGTTCCGCTTTTGCTTCCTCTCGCTTTGGCAAGTGGATGCTTAAAATACCCTGCTCGTAGCTAGCGTTTATGTCTGCTACGTTTATCGCATCTCCAAGAGTGAAAGAACGCTCAAGCGAATGATAAGCAAACCCTTCGCGTATGATTTTTTCGTCATCTGATGCTTGCACTTCTTTCTCTACTTTCAACGTAAGAATGTCCTCTTCTACGTGTAAGTGAAAATCTGCTTTGGTTAAGCCTGGTGCAGCAACATCCAACCGGAAAGCATCATTCGTTTCTGTCAAATTGATAGCTGGCCGACTTTTCACACGCGTCGCGGGTGTCTCAGGTGTGCTGAAAAAGTCATTGAAAAATGCATCAAAAGGACTGTTGAAAACAGATGTACGATTCGGTTTGCGAACTACTAAACGTGTCATATTTATACAATTTAAGTGATTAATTTTCAAATTCACTTTATCCAGATCAAAGGGTGTACCAACTGGATTTTCCAGACTTTTTTGCAGGTATATGACGCAAATTTATGACAAAATGGCATTTTACTTGTACGTGAAGTGACAAAATGACATTTTACGTATTATTTCTTTTGTATAACCCATGCCAAAAAAAAGTTTCATGGTCGGGGAAGTACCATAAGCCATCCCTGTGGTACCATTGGAGGCTCTGACGCACAGCCGGTACCCAGATAGTTAGTAATAAAGGATTAGGAATAAATGAGGATAAGTAGAGCTGGATAATGTACAGAGGGAAAAGTTAAGTGATGGGTATGCTTCTGTTCTTATCCATAGTATTATGGATGTTAAAATCGGTCGAATCGATTTCGGCCTTTCGGGAAATTACTCTGTTCGGTGATTTCAAGTGGTTTTCGGAATGATTTATAACCTTCTTTTAATTGCCACCCACCAATAAAGGTGGCACCTAAAGGTAAAGCATATTCTATGGGCTGCGAAAAGCTAGAAACCAAAATAATAACGAACCCAGCAGCGAGTAATACAGCTCCAATTAGCATGCGATTCACCGATTTTTCTTTGTCTTGCTTGTCCATATTGTATTGAAAGACATAATCATCGGCTTTCATTAAAATACGTTTTTGCTGGTCTTTTTCCAGTTTCCAGGATAGCACTTCACGTTTGATATCATCATATGATTCACCGTCAAGAACAGCATTTCTGCATATATCTAGATATTCTTCTGTAGTCTTTGTCATGATGATGAATTGTGGTATCCTATTGAATTAGCTGAATAGAAAAGCTAGTTATCAAAAATAACCAATCGTTTGGTAGTTAGTCGTCCATCACCTATTAGGCGCACCATATAAACGCCCTGAGGCCACTGGTCGGTGAAAATAGTTTGTGTGTGCTTGCCGGTACGGGCGTATCCTAAATTTTCTTGCCAAATACGATGTCCGCTCAAGTCGACAATGTCAAGCCTAAGAGATTGAATGGATTGATTAAGGGTATAAGATATACTAAAATGATCTTTGGCTGGGTTAGGTGCCAAGATGAGTTGCGTAGGGAGAGGTTCCGGTTGAAAAATTCGCGTGACCTCATCGATCGTGACACAGTAATCTTCTACTTCACCAAAAAAGCCGGTTGGGAAGGTGCAGGCACCGGGTTTACTTCGGAATTGCATCACTACGCGCATGCGGGTACTACCCAGAATAGCATCTTGCGGTATGGTGATCGATCTTGTAACGGCTTGTTGTGTGGTTCCTTCACTATCGAATACCACTTCATTGGACGTAAACATACCATCTTGGTTAAAGTCAATCCAGGCTAACATGTACTGATTGGAAGCTGCAGAACTAAAGCCAGGCGTTACCGTCATATCGTACGAGTCATTGCGTTTGAGGTTGATACCCGCTTCTCCGGTAAAATCACCATAGCCTTCTGCACCACTGGACTGTACCATATCAGATAAAGCCACTGCGGAAATCCATTCCAGAGCAGCATTGTCCGGCATGAGGGTAGAAGCAGAACAATA
>JABSSK010000272.1 GCA_013214265.1 Saprospiraceae bacterium
AACCTATGTATCAGGTCTGGGTCCTAGCCTAGCAAAAAACATAGTTACTTATCGTCAGAAAAATGGACCTTTCAAAGCACGTAAAGAGCTACTCAAAGTGAGTCGAATGGGTGCTAAAGCTTACGAGCAGGCAGCAGGTTTCTTACGCATTCCTCAGGCACATGACCCGCTCGACAATACGGGTGTTCATCCGGAGAGTTACCACATCGTTGCACAAATGGCTCAAGACCTGGGCTGTACCGTTCAAGAACTGATCGATCATGCCCCTTTGCGGAAAAAGATTAATCCTAGGCAGTATATATCCGAGCATATAGGTTTGCCTACCCTCAAAGATATTTTAAAAGAACTAGAGAAGCCTGGACTTGATCCCAGAGGTCGGGCCAAAACGTTTGAATTCGCCAACATTCAAAGTATTAATGACCTTACACCGGGGATGATCGTTCCTGGAATTATTAATAACCTTACCAATTTTGGCGCATTCGTTGACATTGGCATCAAAGAAAGTGGATTGGTACACGTCTCACAAATTGCCAATCGATTTGTAAAAAATCCAGCAGATGAAGTACGGCTACAACAACAAGTGATGGTCAAAGTGATGGATATCGACTTGCAGCGTCGACGAATACAGCTATCCATCAAAGCGGTTAACGATCAATAATCAGCTGGGGCTTGCGGAGGTACACTTTCCAGATATTTCCCAAACTGATGCATGACAATTAGATGCATTACAGCTTGGGTAACTACATAAATAAACCAAGGTAGAGTAGGAACAAATTCATGGATAGCGGCAATGATATATTTACCATCTAGTACCCGCCGGAATTCTAGCCAGCCATAATCCCGACGTTTTACCAGTTTACCTCCGATGATGTAAAAAAGCTGCCGGTTGTCATCACTCCGGTCTTCTACAAATCGGAATTGGAGTAATTCAACCGACCCAATTCGGAAAGTTGATGTATCCTGCTGGTGGTCTACTTTTAGTAAGTATCTAAAAAACCGGGGTAACCAGGTTTGGTAGCGTCGCGCCACCCAGGTAGCTGACCGATTATGAGGGTTGGGCAATCGCTGTACCGACCGAACTGTGTTTTTTTCAGGTTTGTTTTGTGGCTCCAACAACTTCTTCGGACGAACCGGAATAGAGTCCTTGGCAAACAGTGCGTTTTGGGCCGCTTCTTTGAAGGTTACCAAATCAGGGTTTTGTTTCATTAACGGATTATCCCGCACCAACAAATCATATTTCAGAGATTCAACCAATGGGGAAACCAAGGTAGGGCTGGTATCTCCAAATGTGGATACCCACAACTTTGACATACGAGGAGAAAAGAAAGGAACTGTTGTTATCCACCGCTGCAACCCTAGTAGGATTCCAACTTGTTGCATTAACTCAATATAGGATAATTTTTCAGGGCCTCCGATATCAAATACATTATTGAAAAATGGTCGATGCCCCAAACACTGATCCAACATTTTCAGTACATCACTCAGTGCTATGGGCTGGGAAATTGAACGTGTCCATGAGGGACAAACCATAATTGGCAGCTTGCGCACTAATTTCTCCATAATTGAGAATGAAGAGCCGCCTGGCCCTACAATAATGCCGGCCCTCAATGAGGTCAGGGGAGCGGAGCCCAAACTCAATGTTCTTTCAACTTCATATCGAGAACGCAGATGACGTGAGTATGGCTGGTCCGTATCCGGAAGGATACCACCTAAGAATATAATCTGCTTAATGGCATTTGCGGAAGCTGCTCTAGCGAAATTATCCGCCAGTAAAATATCTGTATTGTCAAAAGTACTTTGATTCATCCGGGTAGATGGCTGCATAGAATGCACCAAATAAATCGCATAATCTGCTCCTTTGAGCGCTTCTGTTGTCTGAGACAGGGAAAATAGATCAACTTGCCGCCATTCAATATGAGCAGGCGAAAAGTCAGGGTCGTATTTTCTACGGGACAACCCAATAAAACTATACTTATCACGGTATTTTTCCATGAACCACAGTCCAATAAATCCAGAAGCACCGGCAATAGCTACAGTAGGTTTCATGCAAAGGAAACGGGAAAAGATATATTATGTTTTGGAGGTTGTGTACCTTAGAAAACGACTAAAAGCAATGACATATGACCAACAACAAACACTTTGGGGTAATTTTTTGTATGTGCCTATTCTTGCAAATGGCTTTAGCCCAAGATGGGAACCAAGAACAATCCTACGCAATGCCTGCTGTGGAACAAACCTTTCATAGTGAACGTAGTCTCATTATTGGCAATGAGCGTATCGATCTCGACGTAGAAGCTGGGACGATGAAACTACGCAGTGAGACCAACGAACCTATTGCCTTGTTCGGATTCACATATTACGCCAAGAGAAATGAGCCAGATAAAAAGAATCGACCAATCGTTTTTGCGTTTAACGGAGGGCCAGGATCATCATCTTTTTGGCTACACATGGGCGTGCTTGGGCCTACCCGAATCGTTGTAGATGACCCTGGTAACACCCCTGCTGCTCCTTATATACTGGAGGACAATGCCTACAGCATTCTAGATGTAGCAGACTTAGTCATGATGGACCCCGTAGGTACAGGTTTGAGTATCCCAATAGGTAAAGCTACTTTCAAAGATTTCTGGGGCGTAGATCAGGATATCAGAAGCTTGAGCTTATTCATCACCCAATTTCTGATCCGGGAAGGTCGCATGAATTCACCAAAATATTTATTAGGTGAGAGTTATGGTACCTTTCGTAATGCAGGCTTGATGAACTATATGCTCAATCAGGGCATTGCCATGAATGGTGTCATTATGGTTGCAGCAGTTTTTGACTTGCGGACCTTACTTTTCCCTCCTAATGATGATTTGCCCTATTTGGTACATTTCCCAACCTACGCAGCAACCGCTTGGTATCACAATAAAATTGACAATAAAACAGAAGACTTATTCGACTTTCTAGACGAAATAAGAGTCTTTACTGAAAACGAATATATGCCGGCACTCTATCGGGGGGATCAGTTGTCGCAGGCAGAAAAATCAGCAATGGCCCAAAAGTTATCTCACTACACCGGACTATCCCAAGAATACTGGATGCAATCTGATTTGCGGGTAACCAATAGCGAATTCTTTCAAGAGCTGATGCGTGATCAGGGTGAAACCGTGGGAAGACTCGACTCTCTATTTACTGTTATTAATCAGGACCTTTTAAGTCAGACCGCTTCCTATGATCCTCAGAGTATAGCCATCAGTCCGGCCTATATCACTGGTTTTATGGATTACTTTTTTGGGCAACTAGGGGTAGCAAAAGATCTGACCTACATGGTTACAGCAGGACGCCGTGATGGCTTTGCTTGGGACTGGAAACACAAAGGTAATATGGCATGGGGAACCATTGGTGCCATAAACACAGGAATTGATATGGCCGAAGCTCTAACCAAAGACCCCAACATGAAAGTATTGGTATTGAATGGTATTTATGATTTGGCTACTGTGTTTTATGGCGTGGAATACAGCATTAACCACCTTGGATTACCCCCAGATATCAAAAAAAATATCATCATGGAATACTATGAGGCTGGGCACATGATGTATACGCATCAGCCTTCCCTTGAGAAATTCAAAAAGGATGTAGCTGACTTCATTCTTATGACATCTAAATAGACGCTACAAAAAACCGATTTCCTGGTTAGCAGGAAATCGGTTTTGGTGTCTGTGTAACTGCATGTTTTATACCATAGCAGTCGGTGCTGCCGACAAGATTTTATCACTTGCCTTGTGTTCAAACTTTTTAAAGTTATCAACAAAAGCATTGGCAAGATCCATGGCTTGTACATCATAAGCTTCTTTATCGTCCCAAGTATGACGTGGGTTTAACACATCATCTGGCACACCCGGACATTTCGTAGGCATCTCCAGTCCAAATATTGGGTGGGTTGCATAAGCAATATTATCGAGCTTACCTTCTAATGCTGCGGTAATCATGCTACGTGTATAGCGCAGACGAATCCGGTTCCCAGTTCCGAAGGCACCCCCAGTCCAACCCGTATTTACCAACCATACTTGAGCACCATAATCTTCCATTTTTTGACCTAGCATTTCCGCGTAATACGTAGGATGCAGTGGCATAAATGGAGCACCAAAGCATGCCGAGAAAGTAGCTTTGGGATCAACAATACCTACTTCCGTACCCGCTACCTTAGCGGTGTACCCAGAAATAAAGTAATACATGGCTTGAGCTGGCGTTAGGAGAGAAATTGGAGGTAGAACACCAAAAGCATCAGCCGTCAGAAAGAAGATATGCTTAGGATGGCCACCCACAGATGGCTTTGCTATATTATCAATATTATAAATCGGATACGAAACCCGCGTGTTTTGTGTGATTGAACTATCTGAATAATCAACTGTACGGGTGTTTTTGTGGAAACCTATATTTTCCAAGATAGCACGATGCCGGATCGCCCCAAAAATCTCGGGTTCTTTTTCTTTTGTTAAATCTATGGTTTTAGCATAGCACCCACCTTCAAAATTGAATACCCCATTTTTACTCCAACCGTGTTCATCATCACCGATCAGCAATCGATTCGGATCGGCCGATAGGGTTGTTTTCCCTGTACCTGATAAACCAAAAAAGATAGCAACATCATTGTCTTTTCCAATATTGGCAGAACAATGCATAGCCAGTACATCCCTCTCTTTGGGTAACATATAGTTCAGTACCGAAAAGACCCCTTTCTTTATCTCGCCAGTATACCCGGTACCACCAATGATGATTTGCTTTTCACTAAAATTGATTATAGCAAAATTCTTTTGGCGGATACCATCAATTTCTGGGTCAGCTTCAAAACCAGGTGCATTGTAAATGACCCATTCCGGATCAAAATGCAAATGTTGTTCTTCGGTAGGGCGAACAAACATGTTATAAACAAACTGATTACTCCAAGGGTACTCTGTTATGACCCGTAGAGGCACCTGATATTCTTGGTCTGCTATCGCAATTGCATCGCGTACGAATACATCTTTATCTGCGAAGTACTGCTGTATTTTTTCCCGAAGCTGGTAGAAAAATTTTCCGTCAATCGGTAAGTTGATATCGTTCCAATCACAAGTATCTCTGGTGATTTCATCTTTAACAATAAATCGGTCCTTTGGTGAACGCCCCGTAAAAGTTCCAGTATGAATACAAATCGCTCCGTTATCAGCCAGCACACCTAACCCACGAGTCACTGTTTCTTCAATCAATTCTTCTGGACTTAGGTTCCAGTAGGCTTTTCCTTTAGTTTGAATCCCATACTGTGCCAAACTGGCTTTGGGGTTTTTAACTCCAAATTTTTCCATCTCTATTGGTTTTATTTGGTCAGGGAAATCAATTGGTTATGGGGCATTCCCTGCCCAGGTTTTTGATTTGGTTGGCATCTTCACAATTAAAGAATTACCTGCAATTTATGCAGAATTCTCATTTAGAGAAAATTTCTCTAAAATTATTTCTTATTTTTGACCAAAGGAATATATATGCTTAAGGACTTGGATACCGTTAAATTGATTTTCGGACTAAAAGTTGCCCAACTTCGGAAGGAGAAATCACTTTCGTACCAGCAGCTTTCAGATCGAACCGGTTTAGCTATTTCCTATCTCCACAACATCGAGAAAGGGAAGAAATACCCTAAGGCAGATAAAATAATGGTACTGGCTAGTGCGCTGGATTCCAATTACAATTACTTAGTTTCTTTGGAACCAGATAAAAAACTACGTCCGATTGTTGATCTGTTACAATCTGACTTTCTCAAAATTTTTCCCCTCAGCCGTTTTGGTATTAATCTGGACAAGCTCCTAGGTTTACTAATCGAAACGCCTGGCAAGGTAAATGCTTTTATCAGTACGATTATCAAGATCACCCGTAACTATCAATTACAAGGTGAAGATTTTCATAAAGCGGCCCTACGCTCTTATCAAGATTTGCACGATAATTACTTTCCAACCCTTGAACAAGCAGCCCAACGGGCACGCACTCAATTCCGCCTGACAAGCATTCCTGATTCCCAGCAATTCAGTGCCATACTCCTGTCTCATTATGGGATCCGTGTAGATCGTACGACCTTGGGTGAGCGTACTGAACTGAGTCGGGTTCGTTCGTATTATGCTCCAGCGTCCAGAACCTTGTTTATTCATCCTATGTTTGTGGGTGGTCCGCAGGAGTTGATGCTGTTAGCCAAAGAAATAGGTTTTCATTTTCTGGGTCTGGAGGAACGACCATTTGTTACCCGGATGATTGACATGGAAAGTTTCGAGAAGCTGTTCAATGATTTTAAAGCTTCCTACTTCGCTGTAGCCCTGATCATGGAAGAGAATAGAATTGTGGAAGAGATCAAAAAGATTGCTA
>JABSSK010000273.1 GCA_013214265.1 Saprospiraceae bacterium
TTTCCAAAAAGTAAAATAATTTTACAATAGCAAGGATTTAATATTGAAGGGCCATCCAAATTTGGATGGCCCTTATTTTTTGTGGTTTAATTATGTGTTTTGGTTAATTAGATTGGTTTTGGCATTATAGTTTATCCTTAAATGCAGGAGCTACTCTTTGCTTTGTGGCTTGTTCGAAGGCATATGCTATTTTTATAAGTCGAGGTTCTGCAAATGCTTCGGCAAAAAATGAAATACCAAATGGTAACCCAGCGACTAAACCAGCAGGAACCGTTATATTTGGATATCCCGCTCTGGCTGCTGGTGATGAGCTTCCACCACCAAATTTATCGCCATTGATTACATCTGTTGTCCAGGCTGGGCCGCCAGTTGGTCCTGCGAGGGCATCCAAGTTATGTTCACGAAGTAACCGCTCAATACCTTTTCTAGATTGATTTACTGTTTTCTCAAGTGCTTCTAGATATTCCTGAGTATTAAGATCACCTTTAGCATGTGCTGCTTTCAGGATTTCTTGTTTGAAATAAGGCATAGCTTCTGATTCGTTTTCGATGTTCCAAGCAATGATATCTTCTAGTGTTTTTACGCCTGAACTCGGATTAGCTGTCTGTAGATATTTATTTACACCATCCTTAAATTCATATAGCAGTACATTGTAACCAGCTCCACCTAGGCCCTGCCATTCTTCAGGAAATTCGACATCAATAATTTCAGCCCCTTTTTGGCGCATAGCTTCAAAAGCATCTTCTAGCGCAATGTCAACACCTTCATGAAATCCCATCATGTCTCTGATGATACCGATGCGGGTTCCAGTCAAACCGTTTTTGTCCAAATAAGGTGTATAATCCGGGAATGATTTGCCTGTACTTTGTACAGTTTTAGCATCATTGGTATCGACACCAGTTAGTGGTCCAAGCAAGATAACCGCATCCCTAACCGTACGAGCCATGGGGCCTGCTGTATCTTGGGTAAAAGATATAGGAATAATACCAGATCGGCTCCAGAGGCCAACTGTGGGTTTGATTCCAACCACACCATTAGCATTGGAGGGACAAACGATGGAGCCATTTGTTTCTGTGCCTATCGCGATAGCGCATAGGTTTGCAGAAACGGAAGCGCCCGAACCGCTTGAGCTTCCACAAGGGTTACGGTCCAAAACATAAGGATTTTTGGTTTGACCACCTCGGCCACTCCAGCCGCTGGAGGATCGGGTAGATCGGAAGTTGGCCCATTCACTCAAATTGGTTTTTCCCAATAAAATAGCTCCTGCATTTCGCATCTTAGTTACGATAAATGCATCTGTTTGAGGTTGATTACCCACCATAACCAAGGCTCCGGCTGTGGTTTGCATATTGTCTCCGGTATCAATATTATCCTTGATCAGTATCGGAATACCATGCAGAGGACCTCGTATTTTTCCAGCTTTGCGTTCCTTGTCTAATTGTTCTGCTATGGACAAGGCCTCCGGGTTAATTTCTATGACTGAATTCAGGGCTGGACCTTTTTGATCAATACTGCGTATACGATCGAGATAGAGCTCCGTAATTTGGCGTGCACTCAGGCTGCCATCTTCCATCATTTTTTGTAAGTCTGCAACTGTAGCTTCCAATAGCTTAAAAGAGTCCTTCTGACTGCTTACCTCATTATTTTGGGCACCTGATGAAGCTTTTGTTTCTGGTGTGTTGGTACATCCTGATGCGATTAAGGGGATTGTGATACCACCAAGGGCAGTATTCCTTAGAAAATTCCGTCGTTTCATAGTTTTTCTTCTGGGTGAATAAAGAGTTATGTCATTAAATTAAAAGGAATTCTGGAATCGAAGGAAGGAAACCTGTTATTTGGTTGTGGTTCTTTTTTTGAACAGTTTTGGGTATCCAATCATCTGCCTGTAATCCGAGGGTAATATTGGCATGTAAGCGCTCAAAATTGTATTTACAAATACATTATTTAAGCGCAGTCCGAGTACGCTATTTGCTAATCATACTATTCCTACTTCATCGGTTAGAGAAAGGATGAAATAGGTTTTGAAGATGCTGTTGTCCCGCAGTGGACTATGTATTTATAGTTTTAGGTTTTGTAGGATTTAGCTATTGGTCATTAATGAATTAAATACTAATTATGAGGGGCTTTCAGGTGTGTCTAGTCGATAGTTTGGTTAGGATTTGTTTTTCATAAGTTTAGCGGGAAATATGGGTTTAATAAGTGAGATAACTTACAGATGATATAACCTTAAAGGATCTTTGGTGATCGAGTTTTATATGCGCCAGCACATTTCTTACATAAAATAAAGTCCATATTGAATATAGTCAGCGCTACATCTAGAGAAAAGGAGTTGGACATCATTTTTTGAATGGTTAGCTACCTATGGTTATGGCTGGTCTGACCATATCGGAAATAAGAAAAAGTAATACATGCTTTACAGAGCCAGAGTTGGTCTGTCTTGGAATTCAGGATAAAGGGACATGATCTGCTTTTGGGTTGTACTTATCGATCATCAAGGCTGTACAGATATGACTAAATTAGTATATTTCGCATATTGAAAATACCCAGTTATGAGATTAGTATTATTGTTCGGCCTGATAATATATTCTGGGCAGATTATTGCTCAGGAAGGTGTTGTGGATAAAATTTCCGGAGAGACTTGTACATGTATGAATGACAAGGACCTTGCAGAAATGGAAAGAATCCAATTTGAAACGGAGCTAGGAGATTGTATACTGTCTATTGCCTCGAAGTACGAATCGGCATTGAATGAAACGATGGGGTTAAGTATACAAGACCAAGAATCTATAAATAAGTTAGGTGGGTTGGTTGGCCGTTATATTGCGTTGAATTGTTCGACTTTATTTGCTAAAATGATGGATTTGTACCAAGAAGATGATACATCGGCTGAGCAACCAGACAAAGGGCAGTTGATGCGTTATCGTGGTCGGTTTGTGGTATTGAGTCAAGAAGGTACTTTTGCAACTCTTCACTTGCGGGATGAGGATAATTCGGTAGCCACTTTTTTATGGCTTGCTTATTTCCCAGGTTCTGAAATGTTCTTAGGAGAGACATCAGGGCTGGTCAATTTTATGATGACAGTCACCTACGCTAACGAAGAGCTGTTTGACCCGCTAACAAAATCGTACCGAGTATATAAAGTGATAAAAAGAGTAGACAATCAGTAACCATTTTCTTTTCATACGCGTCTATCTATTTATCAGAAACATTAATCGATAAGATTATACGAGTTATCTGTATCGCCTTATCATTGAAGAAATTATTGTTTACATGGAATGGAAGTCGGCTAAAGAGTATCATGCTCAATTTTTATACACTCTTCATTCATTTCCCAGTACGATTCGTTTTGTTAGGCGGAACCAGTTATGGGATGGTTTCTGGACGTACGGTTGGGTATCGAAGCTTCTGGTGCTGCTGGCTTTTATTGCTGGGATAAAATTTGTTTCTCTTTTTTTTGACTGGTTTAATAATGTTGATACTTCGAATCCATTGGTAATGGCAAGTGCTTTAGGAAGCTTTTTTACGGAAGTAGCAGCGAAAGAGTTTGAATTTCTTCTTTCGGGCGGTATGAAGTACATTATGCTGATACTGCTCGAGATTGTCATTTTCCATATGACGCGTAAATCCTTCCGTATTCTTTCTGGACAGGATTCTGATTCGTCTTTGAATGCATTTATTAAAGCACAGATTCGGATGCTGACCGTAGCGCTTCGATCATTCATTTTGGAATCGATAATTGTAATGATTATCAAGGTGTCAACTGGTATCTTAAGTTTTTTAAACCCCGTTGCTTTTGTAGTGATTGTGTTGGTAAAGGCTTTCTTTGTTGGTTTTACGGTAGTTGATAATTATTATGAACAGTTTGGATTTTCTATAAAGGAAAGTACAAAGGAAGCACAAAAGAATCTTGGTATAACTTTGGCTGTGGGTTTAACCCTTCAATTATTTTTCTTGATACCTTTAGCAGGTACGATAGTGGCCCCTGTTTTAGGGGCAGTAGCGGCTACAATTGTATTATATGAATTGACTGGTGTCAGTAGGCCAAAACAAGAAATAAATGAAAAAGAATTGGTTTAGCCGTTGGCAATAGCATAAGCAACGATATAGTTTTGGTGCTCGAAGTACGTGATTAAGTATTCTTCTTCGAGCGTACCTTTTTTTATTTTACCTTTCATTGTTCCACCTTTTTGATGGTAGGTGAATGGTTCGATAAGTATATGCTGGCAAAAGTCGAGTTGTCGACGCCCATAGGCTTTATACAATGCTTCCTTTGCGCCCCAGTATATGTGCAGGTGCGGAATTTGGGTTAGTCCTTGCAGACTTTCCATCTCGACTGGGCGCATAAACTTATGTGCGATTCGCTCAATTTTAGGGACAACTAATTGAATATCAATTCCAACAGGTTTTGGCCCAGCAATGGCTGCACAAAAAGCCCTGGAGTGGCTGATGGATATGTTCCAGTCAGAATCTTGTAGAAAAGGTTTACCGTATTTATCCTTTATGAAGTGTATCCTTTTCAAACGGCCTGACATGGTATGTACAAGTTGTCGGACTGCTAACCACTCAATTCGTCTATGCCCCTTAATCTGACTTAATTGCTCGCTTTCTTGTTGGCTTAAATCTAGAATGGGTAGTAAGTCTTCTTCTTTCTCGGTTATTTCCCAGAGGCCTAATTGACCTGAAGCACCCAAATCGTTATGATACAAAAGTGGCATAAAAAACGTTTTTTGGTATTTGATTAAGGCAATGGGTTTTACCTTTAAGAAAAAACTAAAGTAAGCTTAGTACGTTTGAGAAAGTAAAGGTAAGGGTATGATCCGACTTCAGAAAGAAGCACAACTCACCGGTCATAAGGCTAGTATTTTTGCACTTAGTCCGTACCAGAAATCATCTGATTTTCTGTCCGCTGCTGGTGACGGATGGATTGTAGCTTGGGATTTATTAAATCCTGAGCTAGGTCGAGTAATTGCAAAAGTAGAGGGTAAGGTCTTTTCATTGTGTTATCTATCTGATGTGCATAAGGTTCTTGCTGGCGATATGAATGGGGGGGTCCATTGGATCGATTTGAATAATCCTAGAGACTCTTATCACTGGGTGCATCATAAGAAAGGTACGTTTGGTATACTATCTTATAATGATGATATCTTCTCCATTGGGGGCGACGGGGTACTCACACGTTGGAATAAAAAAACAGGACGTTCAATGGAGAGTTTGCAGGTAAGTTACGAACCCCTGCGTTCTGTGGCAGTTGACACTGGTCGTGATTTACTGTTTGTAGGAAGTTCGGATAATAGTATTTATGCCCTGCGCACGGAAGATTTGAGTGTTGTTTTTCGTGTTCCCGATGCCCACCAAAATTCAGTATTTACCCTGCATATGCATCCTGATGGGCAACACTTGTTAAGTGGCGCGCGCGATGCTTATTTAAAGGTTTGGCGTATTGAGAACGATGACTTGGATTTAGTTTCTGCCCAGCCAGCGCATTGGTATACCTTGAATAGCTTAGCATTTCACCCTTCAGGTGCATGGTTCGCTACAGGTAGCAGGGACCGGTCAGTTAAAGTTTGGGATGCAAAAACATTTAAGCTGGCTCAGGTTTTGGAAACGACCCGGGACGGTGGGCATATCAATTCTGTCAATAAAGTTATGTGGTCCGCATATGAGAATACATTGATTTCTGCCAGTGATGATCGCAGTCTGATATTATGGAAATAAAGGAGGTGATCTAGGGTTAAATAACCTCCTTTATCCGGAGTTATTTTAGTATTTAGCGGGTTGACCCTTGGCTGGGGTAGAGGCTTTAATAAACTCCCGAATATGTTCGTTAGCTGTTTCTAGATCCTCGCGCCGTAGATACATCATATGTCCGCTGCGATAGCCTTCGAAGCGCAATCTGTCCTTTAGTTTGCCACTAGGGTCAAGGTGCCACATGGTATATTTGGCATTATAGTAAGTTGTTGCTCCGTCATAATAACCTGCCTGTACCATTACGTGTAGATAAGGATTTTGTGCTACAGCTTGACGCAGGTTTTCCCCAGTCATATCATTAGAACGGTCCCAAGGGCGAACAGGCACAAACATATTATATTTTATATCGGTCTTCCAACCCAGAATGTTTCGAAAATAAATATTTATTGCTGGTGTGAATGAATGTAGCCAAGAGGTTAGTTCAGAGTTGAAATCAGGTCTAACTCCCCCTTCGGTACGATCTATACCTTTATAGCGGGAATCAAGCCGACCAACAGTGTGGCCCTCGCGTTTGCGCAATAGATCTTTCCAAAAAAAAGCGTAAGGT
>JABSSK010000274.1 GCA_013214265.1 Saprospiraceae bacterium
AGAAAACTTGTGAATAGGCAAATAAGTTTGTTAATCGGATGGTTAACCAGGATATTGCAGATGGAGTGCTTCCATCTTCTCAACTAAGGTTTGGGCTACAATATAGTCGCGATACCAACGCTTATCAACCGGAACAATCGTCCAGGGGATGCTGGATCGATTCAATACATCCTCGTAACATCGCATGTATTCGTCCCAGTGTTTACGTTCTTCCCAGTCACCAGGATTATGCTTATAGTGTTTGTCGGGTTCGTCAAGTCGTTCCTGAAGTTCGATAGCCTGTTGTTCATACGAGATATGGAGAAAGAATTTGAGAACCAGTGTATTGGCATCAAATTCCAGAAGTTCTTCGAAGGCATTGATAGCGGCTATTCTTTTGTCGACATGCGTTTCGTCGATCCATTGGTGCACCCGCTGGATGAGCACGTCTTCGTAATGTGATCGGTTAAAGATATGGATCATTCCCTTCGCCGGCGCATGTTTATGTATACGCCATAAGAAGTCGTGTGCAAACTCTTCTTCTGTGGGCTTTTTGAATGAAATGACTTGTAGGCCTTTCGGGTGGCAGTCTTCAAAAATTTTACGTATCGCACCATCTTTTCCACTGGCATCCATACCTTGAAAAAGAACTAATACACTGTGTTTACCCTGTGCGTTCAGCATTTCCTGCAGCTCCCCAATGCGTTTGACCCATTTTTTGGTTTGCTTTTCGCATTTGTCCCGGTCAAGGTCCTCAGGCGGACGAGTTGGTATAGAAGCAAGTGTGATCATGTATATTGATATTAGGTTTAGACGTCAAGTCAGCTAGAAACTACTCCGATAAAGTATGGCTTATCGGATAATAGAAACGATAAGTAAGGTACACAATTGTTCTTTAAAGTTGCTGAAGGCCAGTGGGCAGGACAACGGTAACCCACCACGCATGGAAATCTGAAGGCAGGGATAGTGACTTTACGAAATCGTTTAAAAGGATGGGCCTATCAGCCATTTTAATGAGCTATAGATAACAATAAATCGTTACGCAAAAGTAGAATTTTACGGATATTAGATATTCATCTTTTGGCGACGTACCAGGTAGGCTTGCAGAATAGGTCTGAATCCTTTTCTTATATCTGCCTCCACGAAATCAATTTTATATTGTAAGCATTTTAGGCGCAACTGATCACGAAAGGTACGCATCTGTTGGACGTAGTATGGCTTTACTTGGTTGGACTGAAGTCGAACTTCTTCACCAGTTTCCATATCGACAAACAGGTAGGGCCTGTTTTCAAAGTTGAAATCTAGTTCCAGTGTTTTATCTACAGTATGGAAGAGTACAACTTCGTGTTTGTTGTGCTTGAGGTGTTGCAACGCCGAAAATAGATCTTCAACCTGATCCGTTTGTTCGAACATATCACTGAAGATAATTACCATCGAACGCTTATGGATACTTTCAGCAATCTGATGAAGTGCTTGGGCCGCAGAGGTGGTCTTTTGACGCTCCGTATTATGAATAAGTTTTTCAAGGTGGGTAAGCAATAACCGATAATGACTGCTGCTGCTTTTGCATCGGGTATGCTGGCGAATAGCGGAGTCAAAAATACTTAGCCCGAATGCATCTCTTTGCTTTTGTAAAAGATGCATTAATGAGGCTGCACCCAGCGCTGAAAACCGCAATTTATTCACGTAAACGTCTTTACTCTTACGTTCTTCTTCCGGGAAATACATAGAACTGGAAGCATCAATAATAATTTGGCAGCGAAGGTTGGTTTCTTCTTCAAATCGCTTTGTGAAAAGTCGATCCGTACGGGCAAAGACTTTCCAATCAATATTTCTTGTAGATTCACCGGGGTTGTAGAGCCGGTGCTCAGCAAACTCAACAGAAAAACCGTGGAAAGGACTTTTATGTAAACCAATCATAAATCCCTCAACTACTTGGCGTGCCAGTAAATCGAGATTGCCGAGGTCTCGCACCTCCATATTGTCCAATAATTTCATAAGCAGCAGGAGTAATGAGGTGAAAAATCCTTGCCTAGAGATTAATCCAAGCAAGGATTTTCAGTCAAGCTGATATTTTTACAATGTAGAATAATGCTTTTAGTTTCCTAAATGAGCATTAATTTTATCAGTAAGTGCCTGTTTGGTTGTAACTCCAATCGTTTTATCTACTACTTCACCATTTTTAAGAACTAAAATAGTAGGGATAGATCGAATGCCATATTTCATAGCAACTTCGGGATTGTCATCAACATTTAACTTACCTACAGTTACTTTACCATCATACTCCTTTGCCAAATCTTCAATGATTGGAGTGATAGCACGGCAAGGTCCACACCATTCAGCCCAAAAGTCAACAACAGCTACACCTTCTTTGTCCAGTGCTTCATTTTTGAAATTAGTATCTGTGAATTCAAAAGCCATATTTGTGTTTTTTCGTTTTTGAAGAAATTACACCTCATAAACAATACATAACGTAAGGTAGTTACAAAACTAATTAATTTGTATAAAATGATTGTCTGTCAATAGGTACCTTTCGGGTACTTTTTTCAGTTATAATCCATAAATATTGGCTTCGATGGTCATATTACTTTTCTGGAATGGAAATAATGTTGCATGCAAATAATCGAAATGTTACGGAAGGCTATAGGTAAAAACCCAAATGGTACCAATCAAATGCGACTATTTCCATATCAATCTCGACAATTATGGTTTGGTCTATTAGGTGTATTAGCGGTTGGGATCAAATGGGTTGGAGCCTATAATCCCCAGTGGGTAGAGACGTATTATTCTCGTGGTATCTTCCAAGCTATTCGGATTGTAGTTGATTACTCGGTCGCGTTATTACCTTTCGCTTCTTTGTACATAATTGTTCCATTTGTGCTATTCCTATGGGGTCGGCAAGCCAGAAAATGGATTAGGCGTAAGCGTTCAATGAGGCAAAGGGTAACGGACGGACTTATTGCTTTTCATGGTGTTTTAGGAGGCACTCTAACTCTATTTTTATTTTTATGGGGGTATAACTATGACCGAGTTCCACTGGAAGTACAATTGGGCATTGAACCGCTTCCCTTTGAAGAGTCGGAATTGCTGGAAGAACTGGAGGAAGAAACCGCCGCCATTATGGATTTACGGCATAAAGTACCCGGTCTTTCGGATACAATCGAATTTAATCGATCCCATCTACCGGCTGATCTGGAGAAACATCTTCGTAATAATATTGTTTCTTGGCTTGACCAGCATGGTTTTCCAACGCTTGGCCGTGTACGGGGTCGTTTTATGTATCCCGCAGGAAGCTTTTTGCGATTCAGTACAGCCGGTTTATATTTTCCATTTTCAGGAGAAGGTCATATTGATCCAGGGTTACACCCTATCCAATGGCCGTATGTAATGACCCATGAATTGGCTCATGGATATGGGTTTGGCGATGAGGGAACTTGTAATTTTTTAGCTTATGTAGCTTCGATAGAGGATGAGCACCCCGCAGTAGTTTATGCCGGACACCTGAACTATTGGCGTACCCTGGCCATTCAATACCGAGGATATAACCCTGAAGCTTACATCGCTTTTCGTGACAATCTGCCTGAAGGTATCCAGCGCGATTTGGATGGAATTAACGAAGCTATGCTTAAATATCCCGACTTGGTTCCACATCTACAGTATCAAATGTATGATGCTTACCTCAAAACTCAGGGTATATCTGAGGGTATGCTTAACTACAATAGGGTAATCATGTTAGTAAAAGCTTGGCGTAAAGTATCGAAAGGTTAGTTAGAGGTTCTGTTTTAATACAAGTTTTATGTATACTAATTGAGTAGGCATAATTCCTATCCGCATATTATGATTTTAACCGAACGAACAGGTAATCCATTATGAGTAAAAAAAATAAAAAAAAGAGAGTTGGTGTAGTTTATTCCACAAATCCAGATTACGATTATGACTACTCGTCCAACGATGAACAGGAATCGATAATGCCTGATCAGCAGAAGCTTCGTGTTGCTATTGATCGCAAGCAGCGAAAAGGTAAAGAAGTAACCTTAATAACCGGGTTTATTGGACCGGAAGACGAATTAAAAGCGCTGGGTAAGTTATTAAAATCGAAATGTGGTGTAGGAGGGTCCGTAAAAGAAGGTGAAATTATAATACAAGGAAATCAGCGCGATAAAGTGGTAGGTATACTGCTGGATGAAGGCTTTAAGCACACCAAAAAAGCAGGTGGGTAATCATTTGGTTAATCACGCTACTATCCATTCATTTTTTACAATTTGCCTTATGGAAAAAGAATCATCAGCTGTGGATCCGAAAGCAAACACGGATTTTTATGAAAAAACTGGAGTGCTCGATATAATCTCCTATAAGCCTTCTCGACTTTTTATCATTCTAGGTGGTTTTTTCGTTGTCAATGCCCTATCCGCTCAGTTTATCGGAGTTAAAATTTTTGCACTAGAGGATACCCTCGGACTGGAACCATGGAATTTTAACCTGTTTGGACAAGAGGGGGCGCTTCAGTTTTCTGCGGGAGCTATTCTGTGGCCTATTGTTTTTGTCATGACCGATGTGCTTAATGAATACTATGGTAAAAGAGGTATACGGTTACTCAGCTTTTTGGCCGTAGGACTGATAATGTTCGCTTTTGTAATGGTCTTTGCAGCTATTGAATTGGTTCCGGCTGACTGGTGGCAAACCCAGAATGCCAATCGTGGTGTTCCCGATATGCAAGCTGCTTTTAGTGTGATCATGGGCCAAGGATTGCTCATTATCATCGGCTCTTTGGTAGCCTTCCTGATTGCGCAGATAGTGGATGTATTTTCCTTCCATGCCATTAAAGAAAGGACCGGAGAGAAATTAGTATGGCTACGAGCAACCGGATCAACCCTTGTCTCACAACTCATCGATAGCTTTGTCGTTCTGGCTATTGCCTTCAAGATTGGTCCGGAAATTGTCGGGAATGTGGAACCCTGGACTTGGAACCAATTATTTGCCGTAGGTACCGTACAGTATACATACAAGTTTATGATGGCTATTGTAATGACGCCACTTATTTATCTGGCCCATTATTTAATTGATCGGTACTTGGGTCCTCAAACCGCTTCCGTTATGAAAGAAAAAGCAGCTAGTTGGAACTAGCTGATACATTTTTAAAAGAAGTTTATCTAAAAAAATAAGCCCTTGGATCGACTTCTGCTATTTTGTCGCGAACGTTTTGGAAATTATTCTTCCCTAATACTAACCAGTATGAAAACAACAATGAAAATATCCTTCATTTTAGGCTTAGCGCTCTTAACCATAAGCCTGCAAGCTCAGGATAAGCGCTTTTTTATACCCAAGGAAATTCATGATGCTTACGCTAATGACACTAGATCTATGGATGGGAAACCAGGTCCTGAATACTGGCAAAATGAAGTCGATTATACGATTGAAGTAGCTTTCGATCCAGTAACACGACAACTGACGGGTTCCGAAAAAGTAACATATTACAACAATAGTCCAGATAATTTAAATACACTGGTGATTCGAGTGTATAACGATGTCTTCCGTAAAGCTAACCCCCGTGCGCAGCGCGTTAATCCGGAAGATATAGGCGATGGGGTAACCATCCGTTCCATAATTGTGGATGGCGTTGATTTTAATATCAACAACCCAAGAGAAGTACAACGCTCTGGTACCAATGTATTCGTAAACCTAAATGAGCCGCTACGGAGTGGGGAATCAGTAACCGTGGATGTAGACTGGTCTCAATTGGTTACCATTACAAACGATAGGACTGGAACCTATGATAGTTCGTCTTTCTTTATTGCTTATTTCTACCCCCAAATGGCTGTTTATGATGATGTATTTGGCTGGGATGATATGGACTATTCACTGCGTACCGAATTTTATAATAACCTAGCTAATTTTGATGTGAAGATCACCGTTCCGGAATCATTCAATATTTGGGCTACCGGACTGCTGCAAAATGCATCTGATGTTCTTCCAGAAACCCAGTACCAGCGGTATGCAAAAGCACTCGGTGGCGCAGAGGAAACCGTTAATATCATTACAGCGGAAGATTTAAGTGGGGATTACAAAAACAAGTCCACCACCTGGCATTTTTCGGCCCAGGAAGTTACGGACTTTGCATTTGCAACTAGTGACCATTACCTGTGGGATGCCGCTAGCCAGCAGGTAGCTGATCGCAAGGTATTGATAGAAAGTATTTACCCAATTGATCAGGCAGCAGAATTTGTTGATCATGCCCAGATGCAACGCAAAATCATGCGCCACTTCAGCGAGGATATGCCTGGTGTTCCCTATCCCTATGAAGCTTTTTC
>JABSSK010000275.1 GCA_013214265.1 Saprospiraceae bacterium
ATTCCTGGTATTAAAAATGCCAGCTTGATTGGTACAGCTGATCAGGACGGAAATACCAATCTGGCCCTGTTTAATTCAATTGTGCACATAGGAGCCACTCCGCCCTATCTGGGGTTTATACTTCGTCCCTTAACCGTTCATCGCAACACCTATGACAACCTGAAAGCTACGGGTGTCTTTACCATAAACATGGTCACTAAATCTATGGTAGCACAAGCACACCAGTCATCCGCTAACTATCCCGCCGATACCTCTGAATTCAGCGCTACAGGTTTACAACCCTGGTATTCTGATCTACTCCAAGCACCTTATGTGCTGGAAAGTCCAGTCCGTATAGGCCTTTCCTTCGCTGAAGAACAACATATCAAATCCAATAATACCTGGTTAATCATTGGTGCGGTGGAAGAGGTATTCTACCCTACTGATGCGCTAAAGGAAACCGGACATATTGCACTGGAAGAACTCCATACCGTTGGGGTCTCCGGTTTGGATTCTTACTTTGGACTTCATTTGATTGACCGCATCCCTTATGCACGACCATAATAGCTGAAACAATGGCTATATCTTACTTTCGATAAAGGTATTCTGCATCCTGGAATTGACACCAAAGACCGTACCCATACGAATGTATGCCTTTGCGTCCGGTTGTTAAGTGTCCTTCAACGGTTTGAAGTAATCCTGTCAATGCTTTACCTTATCGAAATATTTGGAATCTGACCTGAATTAATTGTAAGGTTATAGTAGAATGTTTTCATACCAGTGCACCTACATTTTAATATCTTGGCGGAAAGGAATGACTATGAGAAATAAATTGTCGGTTGCTCTTGTACAAGCAACACCGAGGCTGTTTGATTTGGAAGCTTCTTTGGAAGTAGTAGCCGACTGGACGGCACAAGCTGCCGCGAGAGGTGCCCGCTTGGTATTGTTTCCAGAGGCCTTCTTACCTGCGTACCCCAGAGGTTTATCGTTCGGAACCGTAGTAGGGAGCCGCTCACCTGAAGGCCGAGAAGATTGGTTGTTATATTACAGTAATGCACTTACTGTGCCGGGCCCTGCGACAGAACAGTTGGCTGCAATAGCGGCTGAACATAAGGTATGGTTAGTGATTGGTGTCACAGAAAGGAGCCTCAAGGGAGGTACGCTATATTGTACTTTACTCTACTTTTCCCCCCAAGGGGAATTGGTGCAAAAACACCGAAAATTAAAACCTACTGGCTCGGAACGTATCTTGTGGGGCGAAGGCGTCGGGGATGACCTGCAAGTCGTCCCAACACCTTTCGGTAGCTTGGGTGGACTCATCTGCTGGGAAAACTATATGCCTCTGGCTCGAATGACGCTGTACGAACAAGGGATTAATATATATGTAGCACCTACCGCTGACCATCGTGATAGTTGGTTAGCCACGATGATTCATATTGCCTGTGAGGGTCGTTGCTTTGTTTTAGCTTGCAATCAGTTTGTACGTAAACAAGACTACCCCAAAAGGTTCCAGAAAGAACTTAAAAATCAGCCGGACATTATGACCCGCGGAGGAACCGTTATTATTTCACCACTAGGTAAGATTGTGGCTGGCCCCATGTATGGACAGGAAGGTATTGTTGAAGCAGAATTAGACTTAGACTTGATCCCTAAAAGTAATATGGATTTTGATGCTGCCGGCCACTACAATCGTCCCGATGTATTTTCTTACTCTTGGCTTAAAAACCCCAAGAATAAAATGGTTTAATAACTATATATTGCAAAAACACAACTATAATCTATAATTATGGCAAGGAGAAATTTCTCAACCTCTTCGAATCCCATTTTTCGGGAACAATACTTACAAAAAGCACAACCCATCTCAGGCGACCTCAGTGGAAGCACTATGACGGTGACTGGTGCAGTTCAAAAAACGTATCTACTTACAGCTTTGCTGATCCTGGCAGGTATTGTTGGTTACAGCATGCCAAATCCAGTCGTAATTTGGGGCGGAGCTATCGTTGGTTTTATTCTGGTTATGGTAATGGCCTTCAATACAAAACTATCGCCTCGCCTTGCACCTATATATGCCATATTTGAAGGCTTATTCGTTGGTGGCATATCCGCTATCTACAGTTCCTTGTATGAAGGTATAATCCTTAATGCGGTGCTACTTACCGTAGCTGTTTTATGCTTAATGCTGTTTTTCTATCAGGGTGGTTTTATTAAAGTTACCGAAAAACTGCGGGCAGGTGTATTCATGGCTACTGGTGCGGTTGCTGTAGTATACTTAGTTAGTATCGTAATGAATCTTTTTGGATATAATATGCCTTACCTGCACAGTTCAGGGCCTATCGGAATTGGCATCAGTCTAGTCATTGTTGGTATTGCTGCATTTAATCTGTTACTCGACTTTGATAATTTTGAAAAAGGAGAACAATATGGTGCGCCAAAATATATGGAATGGTTTTCAGCGGTAGGTTTACTAGTGACCTTGGTCTGGTTATATCTGGAAATCCTACGTTTATTGGCCAAACTAAATGACCGATAATCTGCAGCTGCCTAAGAGGCTGTTTTTACTTACGGGTCCATGTTTCAGATACTTTGCCATCATAATGGCTCGTCAAGTTCTGGAACATTGACTTTTTATGCTAACGACATTACACATTGGCTAAAGTCAAGAAAATATTTGTTTGTACTTCCTGTGGTGCCACCTCACCAAAATGGATCGGTAAGTGCCCTTCATGTGGGGAATGGAACACCTATCAGGAAGATGTAATCGTTCGTCCTACCGGAAAAGAAGCTGCTCGGAAAAGCTGGTCATCGGATTCCTCTTCCCCTAAAGGTGGCCCCCGACCAGTTCCGCTTCCCCGTATTGTTGCTCGTAAAACAGAACGTCTGGTTACCCCTGACGGAGAATTAAATCGGGTCTTAGGTGGCGGTATAGTGCCTGGCTCTCTGGTGCTGATCGGAGGGCAGCCTGGCATTGGAAAATCCACGTTAATGCTCCAGGTCGCTATAGGTATACCCGCTAAAATACTGTACGTTTCAGGTGAAGAAAGCGAAGAGCAGATTAAAATGAGAGCGGACCGGTTAGCGGATAAACAATCCGATTGTTATATCCTGACCGAAACCAATGTAGCACGCATAACCGCCCTTGCCGAAGAATTACAACCTGACCTGGTTATTATCGACTCTATACAAACGCTAGCAGCTCCGTATATCGATTCAATGCCCGGAAGCGTTTCGCAGGTAAGGGAATCTGCTGGTGAATTACAACGGTTTGCCAAAAACAAACACGTTCCCGTATTCATTATTGGCCATATTACAAAAGATGGTAGCATTGCCGGACCTAAATTGTTAGAGCATATTGTAGATGCAGTACTACAGTTTGAAGGCGATCGTAACTATACATATCGCATCCTGCGAACCATCAAGAATAGGTTCGGATCAACCGATGAGATGGGTATCTATGAGATGCAACCCAATGGCTTACGCGAAGTTTCCAATCCGTCTGAGTTATTGCTTTCGCAAAAAGATGATGACCTCAGCGGATCAGCAATAGCAGCAACTATGGAAGGTATGCGCCCTATGCTCATTGAAACGCAAGCCCTAGTGACGACTGCAGTATATGGTAATCCTCAGCGTTCAGCAACTGGGTTTGACCTCAGGCGACTAGCGATGCTACTGGCCGTTCTCGAAAAGAGAGGCAAACTTCCCTTTGGTCAAAATGATGTATTTCTAAATATTGCCGGAGGGATTCGGGTCGATGACCCCGCAATAGACCTTGCTATTGTAGCCTCTCTTATTTCTTCTTTGGAAGACATAGCCATTCCTACGACCATCTGCTTTGCCGGTGAAGTAGGCCTATCAGGCGAGATCCGGTCTGTTAATCGATTGGAGCAACGAATACAAGAAGCCGACCGCCTCGGATTCACCCAAATATTCGTCTCTAAATATAATATGAAAGGCATCGACCCTGCACGCTACAATATCAACATCCATACCCTGAGCAAACTAAGTGAACTCTACGAAAAGCTATTCGAATAGCTCCGCTGGCTGCAACTATGCCCTTTTTTGTTTTGTTCTACTTCATGATGAATGATATGCCTATGAAAAACGCTCAGTCCATCCTCTCTCCATCGAACCCTGTTCTTTTATTTGATGGTGTTTGCAACTTGTGCAGTGGCTTTGTTCAGTTTGTGATAAAAATTGACCCTAAAGGAAAATTTCGGTTTGCTTCTTTACAATCTGAGATCGGACAAAAGATGCTGACCGCTGCCGGGCTTTCCACATCTGATTTAGGAACTGTTGTGCTTATTCATTCCGGTAATGTATTTACGCATTCAGATGTCGCTCTTGAAAGTGCTCGCATTTTGGGTGGCCCTTGGTCTTTGTTCTATGCGTTTTCAATCCTTCCTCGATTCCTTCGTGATGGCATCTATAACTGGGTGGCGCGTAACCGCTATCGATGGTTTGGCAAAAAAGATGCCTGCATGATGCCCACGCCTGACATTCAGCAACGGTTTCTGGATATCAGTTAGTTCCAATTGTTTGGTGCTTTACATCCGCACGGATTTGCCTCATCCGAAGTGAACCATTTTCTCTTTTTGCTATTGCAGGAAGTAGAAAAACTAAAATTATGAACAGAAGATCCTTTGTGCACCATAGTGCCATCCTCACCGGTTTGTCCTTACTACCTGGCCAAAAAGCCTTACTTAAAAGCCTCTTCCCGGACGAAGGCAATATGACGATCCTTCGCGATAATGTTGGAATATACACCGAAAGAGGAGGAACCATAGGCTGGATGATTGAAGGCGACTCCGTGGTGGTAGTTGACACCCAGTTTCCTGATCAGGCCCGCAACTTAATCAGCCAAATCAAACAACGAGGTGGAAAAAGTGTAGATCTATTAATCAATACCCACCACCATGGTGATCATTCGGGCGGTAATATCGCTTTTCAAGGTATGGCCGATCGGATTGTAGCCCATACCAATTCAAAAAAGAATCAGGAAGTTTCGGCTAAAAGTCGGGGAAATGAAGAGAGTCAGTTGTACCCAACCGAATTATACGATACCGAATGGTCAGATCAGATCGGATCAGAAACCATCACCCTTAGATATTTTGGAGCGGCCCATACCGATGGCGACTCACTCATTCATTTTGAAAATGCAAATATCGTGCATATGGGTGACCTACTGTTTAATCGCCGCTTCCCTTTTATTGATAAAAGTGCTGGTGCATCCATCCGAAATTGGATCGATGTTTTACAGCAGGCGCAAAGGACATTCGATAAAGACACCTTGTATATTTTCGGCCACTCCGGAGCGGGCTACCCAGTAACGGGAAATAAAGATGACCTGCAAGCTATGCAAAACTATCTTCGAAGCCTATTAAAATATGTAAAGAAGCAAATGAAAAAAGGATTGTCTGTGGAAGAAATTACTAAAATCACAGATCAAATTCCCGGAGCACCAGAATGGACTGGCAGAGGCGTAGGGCGTAGCATTTCTGCTGCCTTCGAAGAACTATCCGAACAGTAATTTAAACCCAAAGTCATATACAAATTTAGTACATTCACCAAATAGCATGATTGCAGTGTAAATGTATTCCGTCTATGGCTACTGATCCACATAACCCAATCGGACGATTGGAAGAACTCTATGAATCTGGAAATAAACGTATTGATCAATACCTCGATCAGTTACGCAGATTCTACCAGCAGGAAGGAGAATTATCCCCCACTGGGGAGTTAATCTTCGACCATATGCAGAAAGAAATCAATCAGACTCGGACCATACGCAATGTAGCTATTGCGTTGGTCCTCCTCTTAGGCTGCCTGGCAGGATTTTTATATGTCAAGAAAGAAAGTCAGGGTATCAAACAGGACAACTATGCCTTCCTGCTCGAAAAAATAAAAACATCAAATCTACCCTTACGACTGGAAGGGAACAATAGCGGCGGCTTGTCCGTTGTTTTGGACCAAACAGAAGAACTGAGTCGTAAAGAAAAGGACGCTCTTTCTCAAATTGAAGATGCTGTACCTGCCCTTGGCCAGATCAATTATTTAGGTTCCAGCAAACGATTACGAGCTAGGCTGGAACTAGATAATGATGATAATATTTTCTATCGCATCAATGCGAAAGAAACCCCTATTGGCCGTCTACAGCTTCGCTATGCACAAGGGGCCATCGGACTGATCCGGTCAGCTTCCTCTAATGATCAGGAGGATAATCCGCAGTACGAATTGGAAGTCACCTAGGATTATATTGATAATTTGAAGAGTAGGGAATTTGTGGTCCGA
>JABSSK010000276.1 GCA_013214265.1 Saprospiraceae bacterium
CTTGGAAAAATGATATAGAAAAAAAAGCTAATTTTCAGGCGTTACTAGACACCCACCGCCAGCTAGGATGGACTCTTTTACGAAATGAAAATCGGATTATCGATATCGATGGTCATTCTGTTGGTGTTATTGGAGTTGAAAATTATTCCGCCCATGACCGATTTGTTAGCCATGGTGATTTAAAAAAGGCTTACAATGGCTGTTCATCTTGTTCGGTCAAACTTTTGCTTTCGCATGATCCGTCCCACTGGGATGCTGAAGTATCTACATCATTTAAAGATATTGATATTACCTTTAGTGGGCACACCCATGGTATGCAGTATGGTATTGAAATCCCTGGCTGGGTCAAATGGAGTCCAATAAAATTGTTTTACAAACAATGGGCGGGGTTATATCAAAAAGACAACCAGTATTTATATGTTAATCGTGGGCTAGGGTTCCTCGGTTATCCTGGGCGGGTTGGAATCTTACCTGAAATCACAACCATCGACATTCATCCTGCTTAATAAATTAGTATGTTTTAACACAACACCTCTTACTTCTTACTTTAGTTAGTCGTATATTGCTGGTTGTAGTGGTATCCCGTGGACATTGTATTAGCCATCAAACCCATTACCTGAATTTATTGATAATCCCAAAAAACCGCATTATGCCTATCAGTCATGCTGATCTGCTGCTTATTGCCATTATGCTTGTAGGAATACTTTTGATGAATAAAGAGTATATTCAAGAAAACTGGCTTTCTAATAATCCAACAAAAAAAGGTTATCCGCCACAAAGTACGGACAACCCATCTCCATAAAAGTTTGTCGGGTGTTATTATTTAGGTGTAACTACACCATTAATTACATGGATTACACCATTTGTTCCCATGAGATCAGGTGCAGTCACTTGGGCTTCGTTACCATTTTCGTCTTTTAAGAAAACACCACCATCCTTTGCATAAGCTGTAAGTTCACCTCCTTGAACAGTTGTAACAGTTACAGATCCGTTGCCAGATTCGATTGCCTTCACTACAGCATCTTTATCCAACTTACCTGCCACTACATGGTAGGTCAAAATGGCTGCCAGTTGTTCTTTATTTTCTGGCTTCAATAAAGCTGCTACAGTCCCTTCTGGAAGTGCCTCAAAAGCAGCATTAGTAGGTGCGAAAATAGTAAATGGGCCATCGCCTTTTAGTGTAGCAACCAACTCGGCTGCTTGTACAGCAGCAACTAAAGTAGTGTGGTCTGGACTACTGATCGCAATGTCCACAACATCAGATCCATCCTGAGCTTGTAAAGCCATTGGAGCCATAAATGCAGCAATAGCAAGTGCGATAATACCTTTTAGAAACTTCATAATGTCTATTTGTTTTGGTAAAAAATTCACCATACATACGAAGGTTGATTTCAATTGGATCATCACGCTCAAAGATTTATTATTTTTTTTTCACGGGCCAATAAATAATGATCATCATAAACCTTTCGCCTAAATCCTTGTTTGCTCATTACTTAGTAGTTAAACCCTTCAGGCAACTTTTGAATCCGTAATAAGGAAGTTGTCACATTCATTGTTCGCCTGAAACTAAAGCAGTCATGAAAGCTTCCGATATCAATTTGAGCTTAGGTATCCAACAGCAGGACCAAAAAGCTTTGGCATTCCTTTACGATAAGTACGGTGATGTGCTGTATGGGATTGCACACAAAATTGTGCATTCAGAGGATCTAGCTCAAGATATTGTTCAAGAAGCTTTCATCAAAATTTGGAAGAACGGACCTAATTACGATCCTAAGAAAGGAACAATATTTACCTGGGCCCTCAATATTACCCGAAATTTGGCCATTGATAAGACTAGGTCCGCTGCTTTTAAAAAAAGACAGCATGTACTTGAAATAGGTACAAAAATTGATAACACCACGGCGTTTTCTGTTGAAAATCGTCCAGAACATATAGGCCTTAAAAGCCAAGTGAATGAGCTCGACCCTAAGTATAAAGAAGTAATCGACCTTATTTATTTTCGAGGCTACACACAATCGGAAGTAAAGGAATTATTGGGTATACCTTTAGGAACAGTAAAATCAAGAATTAGGATTGGGTTGCGTGAATTGAGGAAGGTATTCAGCATGTATCGGGTTCCAATACTATTAATCGCAGCAAACTGGACTTTTTTTCTGGGCTAATGGCTGACAACTGAATTAAGAGATGAATAAGGAAAACTTTCTGGCATCAGGACTATTGGAACAATATGCATTGGGAATTACATCCAATGAAGAGAATGCGGTAGTAGAAAATTATCTAAAGCAATTTCCAGAAATACGTACAGAATTCTCGGCTATGCGTAATGCACTTGATCAGTATGCACAGCAATATGCTAAGCAGCCGCCGCAAGTTCTTCGCCAGCGTGTAATAGAAGCCATTGAAAACGAAGCTGATCGTAAAAATGATACCAATGACCCTATTATCGGAAATGCATCAGGAATACAGTCCCAACCTTCAGGCTGGCCACGGTATCTCGTATATGCTGCAACCGTTTTCTTGGCAATAAGCCTTTACCTGAACAAGCAAAAAAGCGATCAACTTCAAGATAAGCTAACAGATACGCAAACCCTTCTTGTCACTTGCGAAACGGATAATGAAGGTCTTCGCTCGAACCAAGATATTTTCGCCTTTGTAACCAGTGGCCACACCCAGCAAGTTGCTATTAAAGGTAATTCCCTCGCACCAGGTACCAATCTAATGGCTTATTGGAATGAAGAGGAAAGTAGAGCCATGTTGAATACCATCTTTTTACCTGAACCTCCCGCTGATAAGCAGTACCAAATCTGGGCTGATGTTGAAGGAGAAATGATTTCACTCGGGTTACTCGACCAAGAAGAGGATAATAATCCATTGGCTGATCTTGCTTTCATTAACAATGCGGAAAGCTTAAACATCACTTTAGAACCACTTGGTGGGAGCGAAAAACCTACGGTTTCTCTTTTAGTGGCCAATGGAAACATTTTTTAATGCAAATTTCTGCGAATTTTCTTTATTGTTTCACATAAATATTGCATTTTTAAAATGCTTTGAAATTTTATTCTTCTCCCTCTTTCTCCTTTTTTCCGTGAACACCCCCATTTGAACTATTATTATTCCCGTGAGCATTGATAACGTTGGAATTATTCTATTCCTATTGCTTAATTTTTAAAAAACCGTATCATGCTCGTTATTTACATTGCTTTAGCCTCATTTATTATTGGAGGAGTAGTCGTTTTAGTATCTGAAACATATTCCAGCCAATCTAGAAGTCGATTTTAATTTTATTTATCCTCCATTAGCTTAAATCTCACCCCAAATCTGGTTTTTATAGGTTTTATGTGGGTTCTGCAAGCATTGCATTCCCTTTACCAAGCCATCAGCTGTCATAGGAAACATGCGACTGCCAGTATATTTGCGTATGGTTGTTGTGGTTTCATAGTAGTCCCACTCGTATTCGGGAGTGGGATTGATCCAAATCATACTGGAAAAGTGATCGCTGAGACGGTTAAGCCAAGTCAGGCCAGATTCATCATTATAATGCTCTACACTACCTCCTTTATAATGCAGCTCATAAGGGGACATGGCAGCATCACCGACAAATATCAACTTGTAATCAGGTGAAAACTTGCGTAAAAGCTCTAGAGTAGGTAGCCTATTCTTGTAACGTCGGTTGTTGTCTTTCCATACACTTTCGTAAACACAATTATGAAAGTAGTAGAATTCCAAATGCTTAAATTCCCATCGAGCAGCCGAGAATAATTGTTCACAAAGGGCAACAAAAGAATCCATGGATCCACCTATATCCATGAGCATAAGCACTTTAACTTTATTTTTTCGAGGCGGCTGCATGGCGATATCCAGCATTCCCCCGTTATCAGCTGTTTTTCGTATCGTCTGGTCGAGGTCAAATTCATCAGCCACGCCTTGACGCGTCCAGAACCGTAACCTTTTGAATATCATTTTCAGGTTACGGGTATTAAGTGTTACTCGGTCATCAAGATTTTTGAAGTCCCGCCTTTCCCAAACCTTAATAGCTTTTCTCTGACCGCCTTCTCCTCCCAGTCGAAAACCTTCCGGATTGACGCCTCCATGTCCAAAAGGAGATGTGCCTCCTGTGCCAATCCAGGTATCTCCTCCATGGTGGGCTTCTTTTTGCTCGTCCAGTAGTTCCTTAAAACGGTCCATTAAATTGTCCAGCCCACCGAAGTCAGGAGCTTTCTGCTTTTGCTCCTCTGATAATTCATCAGCAAGCATTTTTTCTAACCAGTCGGCAGGAATAGCTTCCTTAAAGAAAGCTTCCATCAACTGACGAGCCCCCTGTATGTAGGTGTCAAACAAAAGATCAAAGCGATCTAGTTGGCTTTCGTCGCGAACAAAAACCGTTTTTGCAAAAGCATAGAAATCATCAATGGATGTAACGAGATCTTTTTGAGAAAGTCCCTCCAGAAGAGTGATATACTCGTGCAACCCTACCCCAAATCCGTTTTGCCGTAAGGCATAGAAAAAAGCCTGAAACATAAACAACTGGATTATTAGGACTAACAAATAAACCCACAAGACCGAGCACAACGATTTAATTACTTATCGAATCGTGCATGCACATCCGTTTACCGTTTTTAAACACAGAGCACCGAGTCAACCCTTTTAGCTATCCAGTTTAAGGACGTCCAGGAATGCTTTTTGAGGTACTTCAACACTACCAATTTGGCGCATGCGTTTCTTACCTTTCTTCTGTTTTTCTAAAAGCTTCCTCTTTCGGGTGATATCCCCACCGTAACATTTGGCGGTAACATCTTTTCGCAAAGCTGAGATGGTTTCCCGAGCAATGATTTTAGCACCAATAGCCGCCTGAATTGCAATCATAAACTGCTGGCGTGGCAGCAATTCTTTTAAACGCTTACATATCTTCCGTCCAAAAGCTTCTGCCTTTTCGCGATGGACCAGCGCCGACAAGGCATCTACATTGTCACCATTAAGCTTAATATCTAATTTAACTAAGTCAGAACGACGATACTCCAGAGGTTGATAATCAAATGATGCATAACCTCTTGATATGGATTTTAGCCGGTCGTAAAAGTCAAAGACAATCTCCGCCAGAGGTAACTCGAAAGTAAGCTCCACTCGAGTCTCTGTCATGTATGTTTGCTTAGTCAAGATGCCTCTTTTCTCCATGCAGAGGGTCATTATCGATCCGATAAACTCTGGCTTGGTAATAATCTGAGCACTGATGTATGGCTCTTCCACATAATCCAGCATGGATGGATCAGGCAGGTCAGAAGGTGTACGTACTTCCAGATATTCGCTTTTGTTGGTATAGGCCTGATACGATACGTTAGGAACCGTAGTAATGACATCCATTTCGTATTCCCTTGACAAGCGTTCCTGTATGATCTCGAGGTGAAGCATACCTAGGAACCCACACCGAAAACCAAAACCTAGGGCTACGGAAGTTTCTGGTTCAAAAACCAAGGATGCATCGTTCAGTTGAAGCTTTTCCAGGCTATCACGCAGGTCTTCATAGTCATCATTGTCGATTGGGAAAATCCCAGCAAAAACCATAGGCTTCACCTCTTCAAAACCTTTGATGGGAGCATCACATGGTTGGTTATGATGAGTAACTGTATCACCTACTTTAATTTCTTTGGACTCCTTAACCCCGGTAATGAGATATCCTACATTACCGGTTGACAACATCTTCCGAGGTTCCTGGTTCATACGCAGTACTCCAATCTCATCAGCGGAGTATTCATTTTCAGTATGAAAGAAACGTACTTTATCCCCTTTGCGGAGGGTGCCATTCATGATTCTGAAATACGCAATTACCCCACGAAAAGGATTAAAGACAGAATCAAAAATTAAAGCTTGAAGGGGTGCCTTAGCATCACCTTCCGGAGCTGGAATACGATCTACGATCGCATTCAAAATATCCTCTACCCCTAGCCCTGTTTTTCCACTGGCCAGAACAATCTCATCTTGACCACAACCTATCAGGTCAATAATCTCATCTGACACCTCATCGATCATGGCAGAAGCCATATCCACTTTATTGAGGACCGGAATAATTTCAAGGTCATGTTCGATAGCCAAATATAGATTTGAAATGGTCTGGGCTTGAATACCTTGAGAAGCATCCACCAATAACAGGGCCCCTTCACAGGCCGCAATCGACCTAGAGACCTCGTAGCTAAAATCTACGTGGCCTGGCGTATCTATTAGATTTAAAGTGTAGGTTTCCCCGTCCGGATGGTCGTATGTCATTTGG
>JABSSK010000277.1 GCA_013214265.1 Saprospiraceae bacterium
TTTTCAAAAATGGCTGTCTCGTCCGTTCCTGCTAATCCGGCATAAGCAATCCCCAGTTCGTCAAGTATTTCCTTCGTCTTGGAACGACCAGCAGCCCCCATATCACCCGAATGGTTATTTGCTAATGACAGCAAGTCAAAACCTGCTTCCGCAAAATGTGCACCATAATCCTCTGGTGATCGGAATACATAACAGGCAGCTGGATTACTGCATCGCTTGGGGGTACCACCACTATTCAGAATTGTACCTTCCAAATTTCCAAACGTTACGTCAGCATCCTGAAGGATCATTTTTACGTCTGCCAGCATAGTGCGCCCACCTTGTGGTGGCAGATATGACGAAGACGGGTAATTCGTTCCCAGCATCATATCACCTACACCAATAACGGTAACCGTATCTGGCAGGGTATCAAGTGATTCAGCGGGAATAGTGTCCATGATCATAGTCATGGAAAGGGGTTCGTTAACCTCTGTAGGTGTATCCGCACAACGGAAAGCAGATAAGCCTAATCCAAAAAATCCTAAGAAAAAAAGACTCCCTTCGCGGAAGCCTCTTTTTATGCTTTTTAATCGCACAGCAATCATAATATGTAGTATCGTATTTCTTTAATCCATAGATTGGTTTACGCGCTCAGCAGCTTTGACCAATTCCTGATATTCTTTTGGCGAAAGCCCATCCATAACATAGTTGATAGGATTTACCTTTCGTCCTTTGTAAATAACTTCGTAGTGACAATGGGGAGCGGTGGATGTTCCTGTACTTCCTACTACTCCAATTTGTTGACCTCGTTTTACTTTTTCCCCTTTTTTCACATCAATCCGCGACATGTGCGCATACAGGGTTTTATAGTTATAACCATGGTTGATGATAACGTTGTAGCCGTAACCGGTGCTTCGGCGTTCAACGCGCTCGATTACACCATCACCTGTTGCTTGGATGGGTGTTCCGACCGGAGCTGTAAAATCAATTCCAGCATGCATCTTACGCACTTTATAAACAGGATGAATGCGGTATCCAAAGCCAGATAATAATCGAACGGACCTAGGCAAGCGATCTGATCGAACGGGCTTAATCGATGGGATAGCTGCGTACATCGCTTCTTTCTCGACCGCAGCTGTAATAACTGTATCCATGGATTTCGACTGAATCACCATTCTGTGTTTTAGCTTGCGAACACGTTCATTAGCAGATGCCATTAAATCACCAGAATGACGATACTCACGTAGCAGCTTGTATTCATCATGCCCACCAATACCCCCTTCAAGTACATTATCATCAACAGGCTCCATGCCAAATACCATCCGATAAGCATAAGCATCTCGTTCCTGCAAATGATCAAGCTCTTTGTCAAGAATGGAGAACTCATCAATTAATTTATCATATTCTACGCGCATCTGCCCAATCTCTCGCATCAGGGATTGCTCTTGTGGTGAGGGGAAAAAACGATGTAGAACTAACGTGAACAGAAAGGCAGTGAATAAAGCCGCACAAAGAAAACCAAACACTCTGAGTATTCTGGTTGAAAGGGACTCTTCAACCTTTTCATACCGCAGTGTATGGGTATTATAGATAAACTTTTCTTTCCTCATGAGTGTGTCAATATTAGCCGATAAACCAATTTTGTAGCTTTTTCGTGTGATGGGAATTCTTGAGAACCCTTCCTTGTTAACTGGTTTAAAGCACAACGGCTGTCCAAATGTACATTGCGGTTTTGGATATCACAAATATTCGTCCAAAAATACAGGAAGCAATGCAAGCAAAAAAGCTATAAGTGTCCAATTAAAAAGCAAATATTTTATACATTCAGGGACTAAAGGCTAGCGCGCTAATCGGTTTTTATACCATAAATGCAATGCAAATATGAATAAGAAGGTTGTTAGTTAAAGTTAATTAAGAAATCTTTAACCAAAGTATTAACTATTACATTTTTTTCAACCGTGACAAAATAACACTAATTTCACCGCTCAAAATTATATAGCATCCTAACATGATGACATCCAAAGAAATTCGCCAAGCCTTTCTCGACTTCTTCAAAGAAAAAGAACACCGTATTGTTCCTTCTGCTCCCATCGTAAACAAAGACGATCCTAGTCTGATGTTTACCAATGCCGGCATGAACCAGTTCAAGGATTATTTCCTAGGAAATCAAACGCCCGATATTAGGCGTGTTGCGGATACACAGAAATGCCTTCGCGTATCCGGTAAACACAATGACCTCGAAGAAGTAGGTCGTGACTCTTATCACCATACCATGTTTGAAATGCTAGGGAACTGGTCGTTTGGTGATTATTTCAAAAAAGAAGCCATCGATTGGGCGTGGGAATTACTAACGGATCGATTAAAGTTACCAGCAAACCGGCTTTACGTATCCGTCTTTGAAGGGGATTCAGCTCAGGGACTAGAAGCCGATGAAGAAGCGGTAGGGTTCTGGAGAGCGCATATTGACCAAGACCGCATCTTGTATTTCGATAAAAAAGATAACTTCTGGGAAATGGGTGATACGGGTCCCTGTGGGCCGTGTTCTGAAATACATATCGACCTTCGTCCCGAAGCGGATAGAGAAGAAATAGATGGAAAGTCACTAGTGAATGCTGACCATCCTCAGGTAGTTGAAATTTGGAATCTTGTCTTTATTCAGTTTAACCGAATGGCAGACGGCAGCCTGCAAGAGCTACCGGAGAAACATGTTGATACTGGTATGGGCTTCGAAAGGCTATGTATGGCTATGCAAGGCACCTTATCCAATTACGATACGGATGTTTTTACTCCTTTCATTGAAAAAATTGAACGCGATTCTGGTAAAAAATATACGGGTACTTACGCAGAATCCGCCAAGGTAGATATTGCTATGCGGGTCGTAGTCGATCACATTCGTGCCGTAGCTTTTGCCATTGCCGATGGCCAAATCCCATCGAATACAGGAGCAGGATATGTGATTCGACGGATTTTGCGCAGAGCTGTACGTTATTATTATTCTTTCTTGGGGATCCATTCACCCTATTTGCATACTCTGATCCCGATGCTTGCCGACAATTTTAAAGGTGTTTTTCCCGAATTGGATGCCCAACGCCAACAGGTGGCTAAGATTATAGAAGGCGAAGAGAAAACATTCCTTAACACACTTGAAAATGGCTTAAACCGATTCGCTTCTTTGGAATCGACCAATAATGTAATCCGTGGCCAGGATGCATTTGAATTATATGATACCTATGGATTCCCAATCGATCTCACTCGCTTGTTGGCTGAAGAAAAAGGGCTAACCATTGATGAAGGCGGATTCGAGAAAGCCCTACAGGTACAAAAAGATCGCTCTCGTGCCGATGCCCAAAAAGCAGTTGGAGATTGGCAAAATATTCTTACCGGAGTTGAAGTTTCTTTTGTCGGTTACGATACCCTTACCGTAGAAAATGCTGCTATTATTAAGCACCGTACCGTGATGCAAAAGAAAAAGGAACAGTACCAGTTGGTTCTGGACCAAACCCCCTTTTATGCAGAAAGTGGTGGCCAAAGAGGTGATGTAGGTGTACTGTGGGTAGGTGACGAAAAGATTCCCGTTATCGATACCCAAAAAGAAAATGACCTAGTCATCCATATCGTCAAGAACCTGCCTCAAAATATGAAAGCACCGGTGCGGGCTCAGGTCCATGCCGAAAAAAGAAAAGCAACTTCCAATAACCACTCGGCAGTTCACCTTATGCATGCTGCTTTGCACCAAATCATTGGCGATCATGCCCTTCAAAAAGGCCAAGACGTAGATCCGAATCGTCTGCGTTTTGATTTCTCGCATTTCCAAAAAGTAACTCCTGAGGAACTCCAACAGGTTGAAGATTTGGTCAATGCTAAAATTAGAGAAAATGTACCGCTACTGGAAGAACGGGCCATACCGATTGAACAAGCCAAAGCGGAAGGTGCCCTGATGCTCTTTGGTGAAAAATATGGCGACTTAGTACGCATGATCACTTTTGACCCCACGTACTCCAGAGAGCTATGCGGAGGTACACACGCTGCCTCTACCGGTGAGCTTGGCCTTTTCAAAATCATAAGTGAATCTGGTGTAGCTGCTGGTATTCGCAGAATTGAAGCGGTCACAGCACTTGAAGCGCAGCAATTTGTTACTAGAGAATTAGAAACACTGGACCAGATTCGTGATTTATTTAAAAATCCAAAGGATGTTTTCAAAGCTGTGGAGGACCTGCAAGCAGAAAATAAAAAGCTAAAAAAAGAAGTAGATCAGCTACACGCCGCCCAAGCTAATGCCCTTAAGGAAGGGCTCAAAAGTAAGGCAGAGAAGAAAGGTAATGTTCACGTTCTGGCGACACGAGTTCCAATTCAGGACAGCGCAACCTTAAAAAATCTTGCATACCAGCTAGAAAAGGAAATAGCACCATCTGTTATTGTTTTTGGGGCCGAAATCAAAGATAAACCCCAAGTGATGGTCATTATCAGCAAAGACTTAGCAGATACAACTGATCTTCATGCAGGCAAACTGGTTGGCCAACTTGCCAAATTCATCAAAGGTGGTGGTGGTGGTCAACCATTTTTTGCGACAGCTGGTGGCAAAGATTCCACCGGATTAAACGATGCTATTTTAAAGGCTAAAGAACTGGTAGGTGCATCCCTTTAAGGTGCACCCGCCTTTTCAGAATCGCCAACTTAATTTTAGCCGATTCTGATCAATAATGACCCTAAGGGATTCTCGTTGTTTATTCCTCTGTTTAATATTCATATTGTACCGCTCTACCGCTGTGCGCTTAAACCCCAATTCAATTAGATGAAACACCAGCCCTGCACCACTTGAAAGAACACCAACAGAGATCAAATCATTACTCACGTTGAGGTTGTCTTCCCGTATTAACGCACCAGTAAGCAGTAATATACCCCCTGCCGCATACGTAGCTACACTAAGCTGATCACTAATGATAGCGCCTTGTAATGGTATGTGTGCATCTTCAAAATCACGCATAAACCAGTCCATAACGGGCAAATTGAGGCGTTTCCCATCCAAATAATAACCAGTTGACAAAAACTCAGGTACCTGAACGATCGTATCCCTCAGTAAGGTGCCAAGCGGTCGTTGTCCTACACAAGTCAATGGCAGCAGGATAGCGGATAGGTAGATGATATGTATTAGGCGCGTGCGAATAGTTATGTTTTCTCACTGGTGATGAAAGATCACTAGAATCAAGATACGCAAAACAGAATTCTTTATAAAAGTTTCTGGCAAAATAAAAAACGGATATGACCATACCATCATATCCGTCTATCTCCAGATCGGAGAATATGCGCCTGCCTAGCGCTCAAAACTAGCAGATGAAATAACGGAACCAAAGAAAATAGAATTAGCAAACATTTTATTCGTTCCGTACCAAAAAGCCCTGAAATTAGGGTTATCAGCCATATAAATGACAGCACCACTGCCCTGACCCGAAACAACTACAGCCGCTTTATTCCTCAAATTCTCCAAATTAGCATCGTTGATATAACCGCTCATCAACGGCTGATCCGTATACTTAAAAGGTGTAGCATAAGGATTATCAGCCACCTCCATTAATTGAGTTCCTGCTCGAAAAACCGGTAGTTGATCCCTGCGGTAGCCGTAAGCCAGAGGATGGGACAGATCAAGGTGCGTTGCAAAAATGGCACCCCCAACAACAGATCCACCCCGGTCGCGTGAGAGCATATTGTAAGGCCTGTGCTCACCCCCAATCTGTGCAGGGTTACTAACAAAATTGACTGAACCAAAATTATTCCGATTCATCCACCCTAAAGCACCTTGCATACCAATCAATGTTCCACCACGCCTAACCCAATCCTGTAGCTTTTCCTTACCACGAGAACTGATCGCATCGTAACGTCCATCCGCCAGAACAACTACATTGTAGCGGCTCAAATCCATCGTTCCAAGTTCACTCGGTTCGGCCTTACTCACAACCATTTCGTAGCGCGTATCCAAAACGTGCCATGCCTCACCTACATCATAACTACGCACCCCAGGGCCTGTTAATAACAGAACTTCAGGTTGCTGAAGGGTTGAAAAACCTCTACTCCCTAAATCCGGTCCTGATGGTGTTAGGCCAGTTGATACACCAACCACCACAGCACCACTCATCTCAGCCGCCTGCCGAACAATCTCATACACCTCGTCAGCTGTCTTTCCCTGGTTTTCAACAGGAATCAGAACAGTTCCTGCTTCATATTTCATCCCGTCTAGTGAAAAAGCATTGTCCGAAACCCGTGTGCGTAGCCCCATACGCTGCATGCT
>JABSSK010000278.1 GCA_013214265.1 Saprospiraceae bacterium
CCCAGATATTAAGAAAAACAATTCTACACCACCCCAGCCAAGCTTGAACAGTGGAAAGTTCTGGTATGCGTCACCATATGGCACAAAATGAGGCCATCTTGAATAGGCATGGAAAGCTATAACAAGTAAAATAGCAACGCCTCGAAGGCCATCCAAAAAGTTTAATCTTGACTGCAAAGTTACACCTTAAATTTGTTAAAACTTAACGAACCTGTAGAACAACTCTGTTTATATTTCTATTTAATCGATATAAACAGTACCTTAACAAAACACTTTAAACACATCAAATGACACCGGAATTATTAATATATAAAAACAGCCCCTTAAAAGTTTATGGACAACCGTCTTTATGCCGATAGTTTGATTAGTTTTGGATATTATATTTTAACGATTTAACTTTACTTCTTTTTATTATGCTCACTAAGTTACGGTAACGTTTGATGTATTTTAATATCAATGTTTTTAAAGTGACAGATTATGATTCAAGGACGAGAAGTTATGGTTTACATGACAAAAAATATGTCACTTGAACCATAAGTTGTCGTTTGGTTAGTGCCTAACCTTTTGATTTTGTTTGAAGCTGTAAAGTTGCAATTCAAGAAATTGAAGCATAAGTTGTCGTTTAAAGCTGAATTTGAACCATAAGCTGTCATTTATTTACAGTTATAAGCTCTCAGATTTTCAGGTGAGTCTATAATAGATTTTTCTAAAAACTCTCTGCATTGATTAAAATTTTCACTGTTAATAAGGTACTCCAATATTTAATAAGGTGTAATGCCTCATTAAGAGGCAAAAAATTGTTGGCTAAAATTAGCGACGATGGAGAAAAAACTTTTATGTCCTGTTTAATTTCTAGTTATCGTAAACTGATAGATTACCACTACGCCAAACTGAACCATCCCACGATAATACATCATCTAGGTCTTTACATAGGGTGTGCTGGCGATAACGTGCTTCGCCATCTTTCTTATACCATTGATTGATCAAAGTAATTGGGTTTGGTAAAGCTATTTTTTTACGTTCGTTCAATGTCGGTTGCCAAAAGTACACAATTATAGATTCCGCCATTTCTAAAAAATATCGACTAGCTTCATCAGGATAAAACACTTCTCCTAACCAAAACTCTTGCTCTCGCTTTATCTCATGAACTTTATGATGTGATTTAAACCTAACTGAATAACTACCCTCAGTGATCCCACAATATTGAATTGTAGCTTCTCGCTCATAAGGCAATTTCCCAGTAGCTAAATATAATCCCTTTTCCCATTCAGGATTTTCAAGAACATCATCGTATGTGTACGGTCCACACCATTGAACAATTATGGTTGTATGCTCATTCATTCAGCTAATCCCAGTCACTAGTAAACTCAAAAATCATTATAGCTTGAAATATAACAGTATATTATAAATAAGTATCCTCTATTAAGTGATTAATCACTTCTTAATTTCTGTTATTTAACCATACTCTACATAGAAAGTCATAAACCCTACACTAAATAGGTTGAGCTACATTATAATGTAGGATATGAACAATGATAGTTTAAATGGCTTCTCTTTCGATAACGAAACCTAAATTCAGATATATAATTCTAGGTTGAGCCGTTGATCCATTCTTTAGGTATTAAGGCATAATCACCCCGCCATTTATTATCTCGAACCGCATTTTGAAACCACGGTTCATCAATATCTGCATGGTCAGTAATTATAACTTGCACTTTATTATTTAATTCTAATTTTACTTTATCAGAAATCCACTTAAACATTGTTTTTACTGCTTCTCTATCTTCATCATTCTCAATTTCAGATAACTGCCCCTTTATTGCTATATCGGACGGAAAATATACTTGCGAAGGTTGGTCGAAAAACAAGAAGTTAGCTACAGGACGGTTTTGATTAATAAACCATTTCGCAAGAGCTAAATGTGTTACTAAGTGGTAGCCAACCCAATTTTCTCCACTACCTATTTGATGTAGTGGTATCCTGCCATTAGGTGTTTCTGCCACAACAGTAAGCTTCTTTAAGTCAAGTCGAATCGGATGTTCACTATGTTCGAGTTTTAACTCTCTTGACCATTTAGTTAAATCTTCCCCAATGCAGTTTAGCTGAGCATCCAACTTTTCCTGCATGGCCTCAGGGTTTAGTTTAATTTCCAATTCATCAATAAGAGGTGTTAATTCCCTAATTCTTTTCTGGGATTCACTTGTGTCAATGTTCCAACTTATACTTTCAAGGTATAATGAAACTCTACCTACTAGTTTGGCACACTCTATATCAGTCTTTTCTTTCTTAGAGTATTCTGTGCTCTTAGACTTTAGGGTAAATAATGTGATTCTAACTTTTTTGATTTTTTCCGCTAAATCAGATTGATTTGCTTCAAACTTAAATATCGCCCCTTGCAAACGTGGCTTTGTTTTCTCTGATTTCCCAAGTTGTGCATCTAAAGCCTTTAAATTATTTTTTATATGCTGAACATACCCATTATCCAGCTGTTCTAACCGACCAAACAAGTTTATAGTATTTAAACGTAAGCTCTGTTCATTTATAGCTTGATCATATCCAGAAATAGCAGAGTTATACTTCTTTAACTCAACAACTTTACTGTTAACTTCCTTCTTAGATTGAATTAGGTGACTGTATTTTTTATCAAGCTCAGCTATCTGATTAGTTAAATCTTTATCAAAATTATCAGGCTCAGGTTTCCAATTTAAAATCTTGGTCAACTCAGCCAATAGTTCTTTATCCGTTAATGAAAAACTATCGCCTGCAAACATTCCTAAAGCAATACTCTCACTAAGTAACTTGTGACCTTTTGTAAGGCCTTTACCTTTAATTGCTTTTGCTTCTTCTACAACTTTTAATTGTTTCTTCAATTCTCTTTTTAATTGCCTCAACTTCTCTAGATCAGAGAATCTATGGTCATCAGCTGCTCCTAAAAAATACGGTAATGTATCTTTTATAGATTGAGGTATAAAAGGCTCTCCTTGACGATGAAATATAAACTTTTTATTTGCTATTTCATCCTGGTTTTGAAAGTATAAGTACTTGGTATGCTTGAAATTAATGTTAATTTGAGATCTGGTTTGATTTAAAGGAACTTCTGTTGTCTGTGGAGGAAGTCCAATGAACTCTGTTAATAAAGCGACTACACCTTCTACATTTGAGTTCTTAGCCAAATTTGTAAATGTAGGAATTTCTAAATCATGTCCTTTTAAAACGATACAATCAGCACTTGAATTAAACCCTACAACAGGGTTTTTACGTGCTAAAAACAACTCACTATCACCATCTTCAACCGTTATTGAGTACCATTCAACCGTATCTCTTATATGTCCGTGAGCCACCCCACATTCAGAAGCCCCTAAACAGTATTCTATTATTTCAATTAAGCTAGACTTTCCTCTTTTTGAAGCGCCAGTTATAATATTTAGACCATCCGTTTCAAATGTAATGCTTCGTTGCTGCCCTGCTTTAGAATAAAGTGTTATGTTCTTAATTTTCATATTATGGTCTAATCCCTAATAAAGAATACACAGTAGTAGACTCCTGTGCAGCCATCCACTTCCCAAATAGATTGGATGCAGAAACCTGCTTTTTTATTGTGCTACTTTGATTGAATATTTTGGAGTTTTTCTTAACTGTTTTACTCGTATAACTAATGAAACCTTTCTCATTTATACTGATAGTATTATTAGACATCAAAAAATGTATAGCTTCTTGTGTTACTTCAAAGAAGCCCATAACCCTTTCATCAAAATTAACAAAGTTATGATTATTATCCATGACCCATGAAATAAAGCTTGTAGAAGTAGTTCTAGGCAAACTATCTGTAATAGCTTTAGTCATTATTATTGGAAGGATGGTATACACTAGGCTGCTTGGAAACCCCTTTTTATTAAATTGCTGATACTCTCTAATCGAATTAAGTATTAAGAATCCACAATAAGCAGGGTTAAACAGATTAAATTCTTCTTGGTCAAAGGACTTGTCCATCAGAATCATGCTACATCCTCATCATTACTAGAGTCTAATAAAGATAAATATTCTGGATGCCAACCAATATGTAAATTATCAGCCAAATAATGGTACGTCCCCCGACAAACATAAGGTTCATCAAAATGTAGTCTGATAGGAACAATTGAGTCTAATTGGCAATGTTTATATATGCTCTTAGCGTGTAAAACTTTACCTTTTTCACATGAAGTATCATGTTCCATTTCACTTAATGAGTTTATATTTCTCCACTCTTTAGACAGCTTGTTTCGATATTTTGTCATTTCATTAGGCTGTAGTAATCCGTCAGATTGCCACCTTAAAACCTGAGCATATGTGCGGTAATAGTTTTCTTTGGCGATACTTAGAATGCTTTTACTTTCAGTAAACAGTTTAATTTGCTGCAAAAAACATTTATCTTCATCTTCAAGCCCTAGTTCACCAATATCGGTATCTGAATAGTCATTGGGTAAGTTAGTGGGTAAAAATTGATTTCTTAAGTCATCGAAAAAGTAAATGACCTCACTTAGGGAGATAGATGATATATTGCCTTTCAAGCACTCTATTGCTTTGTTGAACCAATATCCTTCGAGCCTTTCAATATATGCAGTTAAGTGCTCTTTAGTTACATTCAGCTTTAATGAGTTTCTTAAATGGACACCTATTTTAGTGATATCTTTCGATTTAGCAACAACCTCTATTCTACTCAAGAGTCCTATTTTCTGAGCTTCTGATAACGAATTAAAAGCATTAACGCCTTTCGCAATCTCTTTGCCAACTTTTTGTGAGCAAATAATATTAACTAGCTTTATAGCTTTATCTAAGTCCCGATATTGGTCTTCATACGATAGGTAGGACGCTAGCGACTCATCAGAAGCTTCTTGTGTTGTAATCAAATAAAATGTATTGGAATATAAATCTATTTCCCCACTTAATATCAGCTCTGACCAGATTCGAATTGTTTTCCAAATATCAGGGCTTTTATCCGTTAAGTTTGTATTCCCTGCCCTGTGCTTTGTTTGAAGTAACTCTTTTGGTGTGCCTTCGCTATGAAACGAAATGTCATCTATCTTTTCTATTACAACACTATGATTATCAGGATCATCTAATTCGCGAATCTTATTTAAAGTCGAGAATAAAGCATACCTAACTTGATATATGTAGCCTAAAGCTGATGGACTAGCGTCAAATTCACTTGCTTTCAATGAAAATCCTTATATAAAAAAAACAATAACTTACAAAGGACATTAACTTAAATAAATCAGTAAGTAAATATTAAACAGTCCTATATATTGCATAGTCATATTTAAGATCAAACTAATAAAAAGTAGACTTTATTATACTTTGTTTTTTTCCTTATAGATTTTATACAACTGATTTCTTGAACAGCCAAAAATATCGACTATTTCATTTTTGGTCAGATTACTATTTTCATCATCCATTAGTTTAACTATTCGTTTTCTTTTTTCATCGGATTTTTGAGGAGGTTTGCCAAATTTAACACCTTTAGCTCTTGCTCGATTTAATCAGGGTCAGGTTAAAATTAAATATAACATTGATTTATTGGCTTTTTTATCATCAAAAAAGAACGTTTGCGCATGGAATTTTTCAGTATTGTTACCAATTTCAATACGAGGAATGCTGACTACCCTATTTAGAATAATACCAAGGCAACTTATCGTTTAAAACGACAATTTATGGTTCAAAAATGACAGCCTATGCTTCACATGACAAAATATGAGGGAATTGGGTGGCAACCCAAACAGCCACACCTCGGCACATGAGTCGTCTGCTGCGGTTGCTTCCTTCCGGACCTGGCCGAGTTCACAGAGTATCATTGCGAGGGGACCGAAAGGGTCACCATAGAGTCTAATCGAAAACCATTTGCTTGATTAACGATAGCGGGCCGAATTATCGCTAATCCCCAGACAGGATGCAAGCAATAGTTAATAAATTCAAACCTCTTGAGGTTTTTTTGCACAAACACCGATAAATATGAGTTTAAACCTTAACAATTCAGATGAAATATCGATATTTATTTTAGTGTTTATATTAGTACTTGTGCTAATTGTTATAACTTATTTTATGCCAGAATAACAATAAGCTTTAATTTGTTTGAACTCGTCTGGAAAGTTTCTCATTGATTTCTAATAATACCGACTTTATCACCAGTACATTATCTTTGCCTAAGCGCAATAGTAGCTTTTCAGAATCATCCATAGCTTCTATTTCGCTGTTTTTATACCGA
>JABSSK010000279.1 GCA_013214265.1 Saprospiraceae bacterium
GGTATAGTAGTATCTTGTTCACAACGGACTAATGCAGCAGACGCCGCTGCGAAATATAATCCATACTTGGGGCGGTAGTTCTCTTGCTAAACGCAATAACTTTTTCGGAAGGTACCAAAGGCTTTTGTCCCTTTACAAATTGTTACTATGAACCCACCGTTTTATGACCTGATCGACGAGCAGAAATCACCCCTTTTCAGAATTATGTCAATCGTTGATTCAGATCATCCGCGGACGCGCCACTTCCACAACAATATTACAGCCTGCCATTTTAGGGAACGGATTAGTGGTCAGTGTGGGTCACAACCTAATTCGAGAAGCCAAATATCTGGTATCAATGCCAGAGGCTTACTTCCAGAATCGCGTACTACGCCATGCCACTCCTGAGGATAAAAAAATCCTACTGAACCACTATATACTGAACCACTATATACTGAACCCCAAGACTAAAAAAAGGTATCCTGCCCAAACCAAAAATAAAGCACAAATAAAAGCCATCATAGGCTGCTTAAAAATAGATACCCGATGGCAGCAATTATATCAGGAACAGATTGCCGATCCCTTCCTTTTCTTATCCTTTAGCACGCCTTTATTTTTTAACGATTCACAAATGACAACCCAATGGCCTGAACATCATACATTCTTTGATCAACGACATGGGGTTCATACCTATATGCTCCCCTTGCAATTGGTATTTGTATCCCATTCATATGATATCGCCCTGTGCAAAATAATAAATACGCCATCTCCGGTAGTGGATAGCATCCCTTCCACCCATTTATCCTTCCAAAAGGCTCAACCAGATGATGTTTTTTATTGCCTTCAGGCTTCTCCTAGTGGTTCTCATCTGGGTCGATTGCTGAATACATGTAATTTGGAAAGTATTATGGACCATCATGCCATAAAAAAAGACCCCTTTTCTGGTAACCATATCCACCGTGGCTTGCGCTACATCTTAAATGGGTATTTCCGGTTCGGATCGTCGGGCGCACCATACTTTTGTTTGGACCCTAAAACGAATCAAATGGCACTAACTGCCATCCACAGTGAAGCAGCTTCAATTCAGTTATCAATTCATGGCGATAAAGGGAAAAACGCACAATACACGAGGGCTATAGCTACGCCGTTACTACATATCAAGCAGGAGATTATCCAGTATTTACCTTCAGTTGGTCCCTCATAACTGCTTACCTATTAGTTATCTTAACGTAAGAGACAGCCACCTTACGAATCACGAACCAATTATGTGCATTATGTCTGATTATTTATTTACCTATGGTACACTCCGCAAAGGGTTCCCCAACCCTTTTGCTGATATTCTGGAGCAGGAAGCACAACATCTTGGCTCTGCTAAGATTCCTGGTTTACTATTCGAGATCAAGCAATATCCGGGAGCCATATACCTACCAAAGTGTTTGTATCATATTTCAGGTGATCTTTTCCGACTGAACGATCCTGAGCATACCCTCTCATCACTAGATTCTTACGAGCAGGTAGGCACCTATTTGCCACAACCCAATGAATACATTCGAACCACCATTCCACTTAACTGGCAAGCGCAAACCCTTCAGGTATGGATTTACCTTTACCATTGGAGTCTGGCAGATAAGCAATGGATCCCAGATGGCGATTATCTGAACTTTATAACCGACCACGGATTATTCTAGACCACTCATTATTCTACATCGGTAAGTTTTTTTCCCGAAATTGAGTACAACAAGGCAGATTGTTACTTTTAATAAAAGAAGGTTTGAACAAAACGATACCATTAAACCAATAACTACCCATGTATTTTTCAAAAAGCAACGCATTCTCATTAATCATTCTGGCGATCATCTTCATTTCAGGGACCATTGATTTAGGCAGATTATTCAACTATGCGGAACAGCCTGTTCCTGACTACATCGACCGCGACAATACCCCAAATTTTAACCGTATTGATAATGAAACGGCTACTTTGGGCAGAGTTTTATTTTATGATAAGCGTTTATCTGCCAACAACACGATTTCCTGCGGAACCTGCCATATCCAAGCCTTTGCTTTCTCAGATACCGCTCAGTTGAGTGTCGGGCTAGATGGAGGGCTGACCGGCCGCCACGCCATGCGCATTGTAAATTCACGTTTTGCACAAGAACGTCGCTTCTTCTGGGATGAGCGTGCCCAGAGCCTGGAAGAGCAATCCACCATGCCTATTCAGGATCACGTTGAAATGGGATTCAGTGGAACCGATGGTCAACCTGACTTTAATGATCTGATCGATAAGCTTTCTGATATTCCCGAGTACCAAACCCTTTTTGATTTTGCATTTGGCGATGACAATATTACCGAAGACCGCATCCAATTGGCACTAGGTCAGTTTATGCGGAGCATCCAATCCTTTGATTCCAGGTTTGATCAGGGACTAGCGATGACCAATGGTAATGTAAATATGGGTTTCCCCAATTTTTCAGACCAAGAGAATCGAGGTAAAGCGTTGTATTTATCCCCTCCTGGTGGTGGCCCTACTGGTGGCGCAGGTTGCAATGGCTGCCATCGTGCGCCAGAATTTGATATCGACCCCGCTTCCGGAAATAATGGGGTGGTAGGCGTTGTCGGTAATCCTGATGCAACAGACTTAATCGTTACTCGAGCACCAAACTTAAGGGATCTTGTCAATCCTCAAGGTCAACTGAATGGGCCAATGATGCACACCGGAGGTTTCAATTCCCTACGCATGGTCATTGATCACTACAATGATGTCCCGCTTAATCCACAAATCGACCCTCGCCTGAGAGGCGGCCCTAACGGGCAAGGGCAGAATCTCAATTTATCCGAAAGACAAAAAAATGATCTTGAAGCATTTTTAAGAACACTTACAGGTAGCAATATCTATGAAAATCCTATGTATTCGGATCCCTTTGAACCAGACGGAACACTAACGCTACTCCCTCTGGCTACCAGTACCTCCGAACGATTCAAGCTGGAAGATATTCAGGTATACCCTAATCCGGCTATTGATCAAATTACAGTTACAGGATTAGACCACAAACCCTATTTTCTCCAGATATTCGATCTGTCAGGACGGCTGATCATAGGTCAACAGGCTTATCCCGATCACCCTATAGATGTAAGCCGTTTAACTAGTGGAATGCACGTCATATCAGTTTATGCAAACGACCAACAACTCATAGGACGTAGCCGTTTTCTCAAACGATAATTACCTTACATAAATGGTATAAAATTAGATTTTAGCGATAGCCATGAAGGCTATCGCTAAAAGAGTATCATCTTTAGCTGTAAGCAAATTTACCAGAAAGAATAGCACCTTGATACATAATGGATATTTAAATCAATACATAACGCCTAATAACCAAGATAATACCAGCCAGAACCATCAAAAACATCATAACCACACTAAACGGTGGAACAGCGGGTGGATGTCCAGGATAAGTGGATTCTTCTACCGTACCCACTAATTGAACAGAATGGGTTTCTGGTTCAATGACCAACATAGATTGATCTTTACCTAATAATGTAGCTAGTTCGTCCAGCATTTGGTAGTATAGAAATTCCTGTTCGTTTTGAAAACCAGGGAATTCTGATAAAGAAACCTTACTATTGGCATTATCCATAAGCCATGATAACAATTGTATCTGGTCATCATTGAGGTGAATACCTTCCCCATGGACTGTATTAAAAACCTCTCCTCTTTCTTCGTCAACATAAATCAATTGACTAATCAGTCTACCCATTATTAATGATTGAAATCTTAGAGACGAGTGCTAGAAGCCATTTCGATTCTACCGATCATCGCCCCACTGTGCTTTGGTAAGGGTATATCTATAATCCCAGCAGTTAAAATCAGAATTCCAGTGCTCTTCTGTAAAATACATGTACTTACGTAAAATAGCATTTGAAGCAGCATTGTTGATCCAAACGTCAGCAAAAATCAGTTCGTAATGGGTTTTGGTAAAGACATAATCAATAAGCCCGGCGGCCAATTCTGAACCATACCCTTTCCCCCAACAGGTTGACCTGACTCGGTAACCTATTTCTACCCCTTCTGAACGGTTAAAGATCAGACCCCCTTGTCCAATAAATTGTTCGGTTTCCATATCCATAATGGCCCATACCCTCGACTTGGGATGGGGATTCTGGTAAGCGGCATAGAGGCGATCAAAAACAAGACGTGCCTTTGCTTTGTCGGCAACCGGCAAAGGAATAGGGTTCATTACTAGAGGGTCTTGCATCATTTCTAAAAAGTAAGGAAAATCATGCGTTTGTAATTGCTGTGCCCGTAGTCGACGTGTTGTAAAAAGCATAAAAAAACCTTTTCCATCCCAAAAGCTAATGGGCTGGAAAAGGTTCCAAAATGTAGTAAAACAAATATATTAAAGCCCAAAAGCGACTTTTACTTGATCTACGTAGTCCAATTTTTCCCAAGTGAAAGTTTCAACCTCTTTCGTTATTTCTTCGCCACTTCCGTTGATAAGCGTAACGTTGATTACCTGCGACTCACGCCCCATGTGGCCATAGGCGGCAGTAGCGCTGTAAATAGGGTTACGCAACTTTAAACGTTGTTCGATAGCATAGGGGCGCATATCAAAAATACCCTGGACCTTATCGGCGATTTGGCTATCTGACAAATCGACCTTTGAAGTGCCATAGGTCTGGATATAAATATTGGTTGGCTCCGCTACACCAATGGCATAGGATACCTGAACTAGTATTTCATCACAGATGCCTGCTGCTACCAGATTTTTAGCAATGTGCCGAGTTGCATAAGCTGCTGAGCGGTCAACCTTCGACGGGTCTTTTCCAGAAAAAGCACCACCACCATGTGCACCTTTACCACCATAAGTATCTACAATAATTTTACGTCCTGTAAGGCCCGTATCCCCATGTGGGCCTCCAATAACAAACTTTCCGGTCGGATTGATATGATATTGGATATCCCCTTCAAATAGCTTTTGCACTTTATCAATACAGCTAGCTTTTACTCTAGGAATGACCACATTAATAATATCTTCTCGGATTTTTGCCAGCATAGCTTCGTCTTCATCAAAATCATCATGCTGTGTAGAAACTACAATGGAATCGATACGCTGTGGCACATGATCATCAGAATATTCAATCGTTACCTGCGCCTTAGAGTCAGGCCTTAAGTAGGTAAGCTCTTTTCCTTCCTTGCGAATATCAGCAAGTATCTTTAGAATACGGTGCGATAAATCCAAGGCCAAAGGCATGTAATTATCGGTCTCGTTGGTAGCATAACCGAACATCATCCCCTGATCACCAGCCCCTTGTTCTTCGGGGCTTTCACGATCCACGCCCTGATTGATATCAGGCGATTGCTCATGAATAGCCGATAAAACACCACAAGAGTGTGCTTCAAACATGTATTCACTTTTGGTATATCCAATATGACGAATCACATCGCGTGCAATTTGCTGAACATCCAAATAAGTGCGGGATTTTACTTCGCCAGCTAAAACTACTTGCCCAGTGGTAACCAAAGTTTCGCATGCTACTTTGGACTGCGGGTCAAAAGCAAGAAAATGATCAACTAGCGCATCCGAAATTTGATCTGCTACTTTGTCGGGGTGTCCTTCACTGACGGACTCTGAGGTGAAAAGGTATGGCATGGTCTATATTATTATTGTGTTTGGGTTGTAGACGGGTATTTTCATGCTATTTAAACACTAAAAGCCCTGCAAACATAGCTAAAATCTAATTATTTAATAGTACACTCCAGCATATCGGTTATCCCGGTTCGTGTGTGCAGACGACCATGTAAACAGTCACCTATAGTAACGGGACCCACACCTGCTGGCGTTCCTGTAAAAATAAGATCGCCCATTTGTAATTTAAAGAATTGAGATACAAAGACAATAATCTCCTCTATGGAGAACAGCATATTTTTGGAGTTTCCATACTGAACCCGATCACCGTTTTTAAGCAATTCAAACTCAATACTACCGCGATTAACCTGCTCGATAGGAATAAACGAACTAATAGCAGCTGAGCCGTCGAATCCTTTAGCCAGTTCCCAAGGTTTACCTTTGGATTTGAGTTGTTGCTGTAAATCACGGGCAGTAAAATCAATTCCCAATGCAACCTCCTTCACGTAATCCGATGCAAAAGTGGGCTGAATATGACGTCCATTCTTAGCAATCATTACCACAATCTCCAACTCATAATGCAAATTGGTCGTAAAGGTCGGGTAATACAAAGGGTTGTTATTTACCAA
>JABSSK010000028.1 GCA_013214265.1 Saprospiraceae bacterium
ACCAAAAATTACCTTTTTACGAAATCTAAACACAAATATTGAGGTATATCCGAACCTTTTATGTATCTTTTTCATTTTATGTGTATATCGATATTGGATTGTATACCAAATAAAACGTAGGTTAAACAGGGGTTTTGTGCATTTCAAAATGCGCATCCAATACTTACAGGGAGTTACTCAACAATTCAACTATATTACGAACTGAAAACGCGAATTATGACGGTCCATACCCAATCTAATAACCTGAAGCTTATTCAAGAGAGTGCACGTGATTTTGCGGAGCACTACATTCGTCCACATGTAATGGAATGGGACGAAGCACAACATTTTCCCATAGAATTATTCCGTAAAATGGGTGCGTATGGATTCATGGGTGTACTGGTTCCTGAGGTTTATGGAGGAGCAGGATTAGGCTATCAAGCATACATTACGATTATTGAGGAAATTGCTAAAGTTTGTGGTTCCATAGGTTTGTCTTTAGCAGCTCATAACTCTTTATGCACGAATCATATTCTGCTATTTGGTGATGAAGAACAGAAGCAAAGATACCTCCCTAACTTGGCTTCTGGTGCACATATTGGAGCTTGGGGTCTTACGGAACCTAATACAGGGAGTGATGCGGGCCGAATGAAATGTGTTGCCGAAAAGGACGGAGATTATTATATCATTAACGGAACTAAAAACTGGATAACACACGGAAAATCAGGAGAAGTAGCTGTGGTGATCGTACGTACCGGCGAATTACTTGATAGCCATGGCATGACAGCTTTTATTGTAGAGCGAGGAACGCCTGGATTTAAGGCTGGAAAGAAGGAAAACAAGCTTGGCATGCGGGCTTCCGAAACGGCAGAAATGATTTTCGATAATTGCCGAATTCATAAATCTCAAATGCTAGGCAAAGAAGGCGAAGGCTTCATCCAAGCTATGAAAATACTGGATGGAGGAAGAATATCAATCGCGGCACTTTCACTTGGTATTGCTAAGGGTGCATTAGCAGCCTCTCTGAAATATGCCAAAGAAAGACATCAATTTGGAAAGCCTATTTCTTCTTTTCAGGGGATCAGTTTTAAACTAGCCGATATGGGAACTAAAGTGGAGGCAGCGGAACTCCTCACACGCCAGGCAGGCGAACTAAAAGACAATGACCAGAAGGTCACCTTACAGTCCGCTATGGCAAAATATTTTGCCTCCGAAGTAGCCGTGGAAGTATCCACGGAATCCATTCAAGTTCATGGAGGCTATGGATATACCAAAGATTTTCCGGTAGAAAAATTTTATCGGGATTCCAAACTATGCACCATTGGAGAAGGAACAAGTGAGATTCAGAAACTAGTAATTTCCAGAGAACTCCTCAAAGCATAAAGTAATACTTATTTATCCAATATTCTTTTTTACCGTTTTAAGCGGCCCATCTTCACAACCACCTCAGCTAACAACCAAACAAAACCAAACGGAAAGACATCAAATCTTAGCCTGGCCATTATGCCAGGCTTTTTTAATATCTCTATTGAAATCCCCTAACCCACTTAAAGAAATCATGATTTACATACTTTATCCACTTTGCTCGGACTACAGCTAAATATCCATCTAATGATTACGTAATGGAATCTTTACATCCAGGCCTTTGTACTAGATTCAACACCATATAGTACGTAATCCCTTAATATACCTGCTTTTTGCTGGGGAATGAACGGGATGACCATTGAGCCACCAGCAGTAAATAAAACCAGGGTAGCTAGCCCTCGTTTCCTTTGAAAATAGGACTGTTGAACCTCAACAGCCTGAATTTTATAAATCGGCAACAAAGAATAAGTACGCCCCCAGACACCTTTAATTGTTTTCAGGTAATTCTGATCCGTCAAGAGTTCATAATTGAAACAGTAAGCACGTAGTAAAAAGAAAGAAATGAAAGGAATACCTAAAGCGGGAACCAAGAACTGCCAACTTTGTAAAAAGTACGCTAGTGCACCAAATACTAGAAGTGGTAATACTCCAGTGAATCGAAAATACCATGAGATGTATGCTCGATCCATTCTATGATTCATATAGGTAACTTGATCCATATTGGGGAAACTGGACCAAACGACATCTTTGATTTGCGGCAACTTACAACCAGGTATAATCATGAGTTTTGACCGTTGCAACCCTCCTGCATTAGCCTGTCGAATAGTAAGTTGGTAAAATCCGAGCAACTTCCGGATTGGATTGTTAGCCCAACGAATAATTTGAATTTTATCCTTCTTTAGGGCGGTTTCCCTACGATTAAAGAGCCCTGCTTTCAGCTCAAATCCATCGTGGCTTTCTGAAAAAATCAAGCCATAATATCTGGCGATCGTAAGAAGAACAGTAAGAACAAAAGCGACGGCTATCAAACCAAAAGCCAGAATAAAATAGAACCAAAAAGTCAGGCTAAAGTCCTGAACACGTTCATACCCTTCTTCCCATACCCCATCGCCAAGTGAATCCGCAAGTGTAAATACAAAACCAAATACAGCACCCACAATAATTCCAGCCATGCGCAAGTGATTCTGACTTATACCTACACGAATCAGATCAGCTAGGGATAATGTCAGTACCTTTGATTTTATGTCTTCAAAATCGGATTCTGCCGTCGTAGATATATCTTGCTCTAGCGAAGTCTTTTCCTTTTTTTGCGCAAGCACATAACTGCGCAAGGCTTCTGCTTTTTCCCTTTCTAGCGCTTCAATAGTTATTTCACTCCCCTGGCTTCCTGCAGAATCAATGCGTATACTAACCACCTGTAGTAACCGGTGCAGTACCTTTTGTTCAACCTGAATATGTTGAATGCGCTCAAAGGGGAGATTTATTCGACTTCGGTTAAAAACCCCTTGCTGAATAACAAGTCGATCTGATTCTACATGATAGAAATAGCGGAAATAAGAGATTACGGACACTACCAAGGAGAAGCCAGCACCAATTAGAATAAAAGTATTTAACCATACTTCGTAAGTATCTTGCTTTTGACTTGACCGGAATAGAAGAACCAACAAAACAGGCCAAAAACCCTTTAGCATACGTACCAAAAAGTTATAGATAAATACTACGATGGCACTAATTGATTGCCGACTTGGACTTTCAAAGGAAAAACTACTCTTCTTCATCACCACTGACTTTTCCAGAAACAAATGATCGAATCGCTTCTGCACTTTCGTGAGTTAATCCGGGAATAACCAAATCGCTCTGACTCCCGCCGGCCGTAAATATAGCCAAACGTGACAAACCGAATTGTCGATCAATTAGGCCTTGTTGTATTTCACTATGTTGCATACGATTGTAGGGGATAACTGTTGATTTCCTGAACAACAAACCGGTTCGGAACATCAAATCGTGTTGCCGCACGGCATAGCCTTTAATCTTAAACCCCAACCGAGCCACAACCAAATTAAAAATCATCAAGAATAGTAGTACGCCTGAAACGGCCAAAGAGAACCCAAAGGGGACTTTAGGACGCAGGCCAGTCGTCAGCCAGAACACCCCCAATATGATCATGTAAGTCAAACAAATACCAATCAATTGTACCTTGAGGTAATTAGCTTCCAACCGTGTCCAATTTACTTCTTTGATGGTTGGCAGGGATTCCAATGAAACCTGAGGGTTTGAAAAAAGAGGTGTTTCCATAATTTAAATTTTAGCGCACGCTGAAAAGATAGAAACAATACATCAATATATAAATATGAATTGACGAGTAAGCGCGTAGCACCCATAAAAAAAGTGTTACCCACAATCTATGGATAACACCGAATAATAAGCCAGTAATGAATAAAATGTATCCCATTCTTTCCCGCAAAAGTGGCCTGGCATACACACTTTAGCTTCGAGCCCTTTACATGGCTATTGGACTTGCCCACATCAGAAAAAATAGGGACGGGATGATATCCTTCTCATCGACGATAATGCTCAGGCATCCCGCCGCCCAAAAAATCCCTTCTAATTGCGCTACTCATAGGGCTATTAAGTCCTATTTTCTTTAGTTTAGATCACCTAGCCTTTTATCATTGATTAGCTCTATTAGGTAACTACACCAGGACTCTTCAATAATCGAGAAGTCTTGTTATATTTCATTTCAGAGTTAAATCAACCTTTTTGCTCTTTTTCAAACACTACATTTACTTTACTACAAGTACCATACCAAAATGAATCGATCGCCCTTTTTTTTCTTATTTTTTTTATTCCTCATTGCGTTTTCTTGTCAAAAAGCCCCCACTCCACCCGACTACATCATTCAAAAGTCAACTGTAAGTGATACTGCAATGGTTGTTAGTCCGCATCCCCTAGCTACGGAAATCGGACTACAGATTATGAGGGATGGTGGCAATGCTGTGGATGCTATTGTTGGGGTTCAATTTGCTTTAGCTGTTGTGTACCCTCGTGCTGGCAATATTGGTGGTGGAGGCTTTATGGTGTATCGATCAGCCGAAGGTCAATCGGCAGCACTAGATTACCGGGAAAAAGCACCTTCAGGTGCATCCCGCGATATGTACTTAGACGAAAATGGTGACGTTTCTCCTACCCGAAGTCGTAAGGGGCATTTAGCAGTGGGTGTACCAGGAACAGTTGCGGGCCTACTCGAAGCACATCAAAAATATGGTAGCTTATCTTGGGAGAGGCTGGTACAGCCAGCTATAGACCTAGCCAGAACTGGATTTGCGATAACCCAAGCTGAAACTAACCGACTTAATAGTTTTCAAGAGCAGTTTAGAGAATATATTAAGCCCGAAAGTCCATTCATACGGGACACTTTTCTTTTGGGTCACAAACTGGTACAAAGCGACTTAGCGCTTACCCTTGAACGTATTCGCGACCATGGATTTGATGGTTTTTATGCAGGTAAGACAGCTGATTACATAGTCGAAGAAATGCAGCGTGGGGAAGGCTTAATCCATCATCAGGACCTCACGGATTATAGGGCAGTATGGCGAGAGCCTATCGTTCAGACCTACCGCGACAAATACAAAATGATTTCCATGCCTCCTTCGTCCAGTGGCGGGGTAGCATTGGGACAATTACTAAGTATTGTTGAAGCGTATCCACTTAGTGAATTGGGTTTTCATAGCGTAGAAGCCATTCATATCATGGCTGAAGCGGAGCGACGAGTATACGCTGATCGTGCTCGCCATCTAGGAGACAGCGACTTTTATAGTGTACCCATTGATTCGTTGTTGGATGAGAACTATTTAGACACCAGAATGGCTGATTTTGATGTCTCTAGTGCAGGGTCAAGTGACGATACGGAAGCGGGATCATTCACCCTCGCCAAAGAAAGTTTTGAAACAACCCATACCTCTGTGGTTGATCCTTTGGGGAATGCAGCAGCTATCACCACTACCTTAAACTCTAACTATGGATCAAAAACGTTTGTGCACGGTGCCGGTTTTTTCCTCAATAATGAGATGGACGACTTTAGCTCCAAACCTGGAGTTCCGAACCAGTTCGGTCTAGTAGGTGCTGAAGCTAACGCTATTGAACCAGGAAAACGAATGCTCTCTTCGATGACACCTACCATATTTGAAAAAGACGAGGCCCTGTTTATGGTTATTGGGGCGCCTGGGGGTTCTACCATAATAACGGCAGTTTTTCAGGTTTTTGTTAATGTAGCAGACTTTGGTTTGCCATTGGACCAAGCTGTGGCAGCAGGACGCTTCCACCATCAATGGCTTCCCGACATGATTGCTATTGAAAAAGATCAGTTATCTTCTGATGTGATTGATAGTCTGCAAGCAATGGGGCACCAATTTAGAACGGTCAACCGGATGGCCGTCATTAAAGCCATTCAGGTTTTACCGGATGGCAAACTTCATGGTGCTGGTGACCCACGTAATCCCGATGACGACGCCAAAGGATATTAGTGAAAGCCACAAAATGATGATTATAAAAAAAGAGCGCCTCAGTTACCAAGTAACTGGGGCGTCTTTAAATCCTAAAACCGTTATAAATATAGTTAGGATTCGATGGTGACACACTAGGTTGTGAACAAATCACTACTACCAATACATTGAATCTCATCAGCCAGAAAGCTGATTATGATTTTCTAAAATTATTCCAGTAGAAGAAACTTCATTCGTGCCTTATAATAACCAGCGTGTTGCACTGCATTCTAGATTCTAAAATCCTAGTAATTCTCTTTGCTGCTTTCAACGGCCATTTTATCTAGCCTCAATAAGCATATGTTCAATATAATTAAGTTATTGCTAAAATTTCAATTAAAAGACTAACTTTTAACAAATTAAATTAAAATTAAAATATTGAAAAGGGATAAGAAAATGTCGGTTGCTATGTTAACATAGTGCATTTACATCCTTACTTTCAAGAATAAATTATGATAAGACATGGCTTAAACGCCCAAAGTCACTACGCAGACAACGATCATCACGGGTACATTCCAATGGCTTTGAGTTGAAGCTAGGATCAAGTGCAACATACCACCGCTCCTATTATATCCATTCGAATGTTCACTTTTGCATGGCCTGTAGGTAGCCTTTCATCATATTAGATTAGTGAACGCCTTGCCGAGGTAGGCCAAATCGTGTGCACCCTTACTTATAAAGGTTTAGGCTAATGGATATCAAGTCATAATCTAGAACACATCGGATCAGGGAACACAGGTGCTTCTACCTCTTCCATTCACCTGTACGTACGCAAATCAGAAAAGTGATAGTCTGGTGAATGGTTAGATTTTTCAACTTCAATCATTTCTTGTTTTACAAGGAAGAAACCTGGTCCCTTTCTGTAATGCTCCACGAGACACCCCACTTCGGCCCTCCAGTCCTGCAGGTGTATAACATGGGCGAACATTTTCTTGAATACCTATTCCTTGCCTATGGTACACACTAGACGTTTCCAATCGGAAATCATCCGGCGGATAATAAGAAATCGCACCGTTTGGGGTTTCCCAACTTAACATAACCCAGTAATCTGTTTGATCAGGACTGGGTTCCACGCCTGTACATGTTTGAATACCCGGATGAAAAGTAAAGGGCTTCCCCTTATTTGTTCTATAACTTGGAAAATTATTCGATGTTCCTATTGTTGACGTCCAACGCGCCCATCTCATATAGTCTGAGGCTCCAGTTACCCCCAAGGCATTGACGAATACGGGCTGATCAATCACTTTACGTTCATTGCCCAAAGATTTAATTATAGCTGTACTATTATTATACTGGCCACCAATATTCTTTACACTTAGGTCAAAAATATTATCCAAAATTTGTACGCTCACCCTTTCCGACGCAATAGCAAAAACCTGGTCTGTATCAGACAGGTGATCGGGATAAACTAGGTCATAATCATTTATAAACCGCCCCCAATAGTTTTTCTCCCAAACCCAAGGCGTTTGTCCATCCGTCCTTTTGAACTGATAGACTCCAATAGGACCATGACAACCCCAACTTAAATTATTCCGGACAGTAATTGGACTTAAGCTTCTGTTAGGTAGCTCTTTAGCTTGATTAGACACATTAAAGAACTTTTCACCTCCAGCTAATAACACATTATTTTCAACCCTTATTCCGCCTTCACGAGTTGTAAATTGAATGGTATTGTCTTGGAAACGCTGAAAAGGATCGATCCAGTCCAATGCTCCCCAAAGCACATTATTCCGGATAAGACATCCATCTCCCAATTGCCCTGTCTGAAGCGCTTCACTCCCAGTTCTGACAATAACACAGTTTTCAATGATCAAATCGTGAAACATATGCTGTGGATCCCTTTGTGTTGACCCTAAATAGATACCTTCAGAACCAATATCATGTATATACAAGTGATGTAAATATACTTGATCCATGTCTTGGGTACCATTTTCCTCTTTTATTAGCAGTCCCGCAAAACCACCATCAGAGACTTCGATATGGTCAATTTCAAAATGTGAAGCCTGATCTCCGATGTATAAATTTGATTCTCCTATCTCCGATATCCATTCATTAACAACCCAGATACCGAAGTTTCCTCTGGAAAAACCAAAATCAATGGTACTCCCATTTTGCTGGCAACCTGTAAAGTATGGTGATCCGGTACCTTCTACAGGATCGTACTGACCCGTAAAGCGCCAATGAGTGCCTCCATACAATCGGACATTTTTTGCTCTAACTTGGCCTAGAAAATTAGTAACCGCTATCCGATTTATTACCGATTGGTTCTTTATCTGAAAAAGTCGGAGATGAATAATATTATATCGGCCTCCTTTGATAAGTATCTTGTTCGGGTAGGTGATACCCGCTAGTTTTTCCGCACTTTTAAAAATATCACCAACAATCGACTGGTTGAATATGATATAGTCTCCCTTTTGCACTTGGGGGTATTTATTGGCCAATTCCGCATCCACAAACCCATCTGTATCAAACTTCCCTTTAACATCTTGTATTTCAATTAAGAAAGTGTTCACCAGAACGTTTGAGCTACCTAATGATGCGGCCTCGATTTCTACGGTATATAAAGGCTCAACCTCATAATCAAAACTATAAAATGAAAAAAGCTTATCGTTTCGAATACGAAAAAATTGGTTATCCGAGTTGGGTGCCTCAGGTGTAAGCGAAAATTGAACGTCTCGCCAATTGGTATCCGTAGCTAATGATAACTTACCTATTGGAAAAAACAAATCTTCGTTTTCAGGCAACATCTGGTGACTTAGCGAAATCTGGGGGGAGAGATTGATTGCTAACACACCAATGGGCATACACCAAAAAAAAAGTAAAATTAAAGGGTTCATGTGGAGCATTCTTAGATCAAATATTCCCTCAAGTTACACAGTCATAACATAGCAATCCATTAGAAAATTAACTTATAACAGAATAATATTGCATTTAACGACAAGCATTACTGCATGTGATGTTTTACTTAGTCCAAACAGGAACAAGAAGGGCTACAAGCAGAATCGATATCTTGCAGCCCCTACAACAGGAAAAGTCTCTGGTTGCTATCACAATGAATCGCATCTTTTTAGGAAAGAGAACCTAGAATTCAGCTTTGATTCTGTAACAACCTAATTGTTTTCTTGCATAGCTTTTGCAGATTCTTGTAGTTTTTGCATCATGCGCTGCTGCATCCTCATTTGTGCTTTTGCCGTCAAACTAGAATCCGCCTGAATCCCTAATGACAGAGCCTGATAACGTTCAGGTGTCATGCCTGTAGTTTCAATCGCTTCTCTGGATTGACGTTCTAATTCAGGCTCTAGTTCTCTCATTTTAGCATCAATACGATCAAGTTGACTTTCTTCTTCAACCGTAATGGGGTCGACAGGAGCATCTGAGTTCATTAATTTCTCTTGAATTTGAGAAAATCGAACTAGCGACATCCCTTCCGATTCATCTGCAGCCATCATTTGTTCTTGTGCCACTTGGTTTACATACTGTACTTGCTCAACAGCATCAAGGAACTTTTCAATATCGGTATCGGTAATATCCGTTGCGGGTTCAATGGCATCCATCCCGGGTGATGTAACCGTTTCCGTATTTCCCCCCTCTTCTACTGCATTGTTATCATCCTGGTTGCACCCCATTGCCAAAAACAACAGCAGTATTACAAGTGAGTTCATACAGGAATTCGTGTACTTCATACGCTTCATAAATAAAATTTTCATAAATAAGTCCCAAAGGGTAACGCACAAATATGGCATATGTCTTGCAGGGTGCCAAAGAATTGTTCCAACCATTTGTATTCTTTTTCGTTTACCTCCAAAACAAAGGATGAAGCATATTACCTTAACCTGGACCTTTATTTGTTTTTCTCTTCTTGCTGTTGCCCAGACAGATGCTTTTACCACAGCATTTAACCAGGACCGTCTGCAAAAACAAAAAACGGGTATGTTAGTCCTTGGCACCTGGGCGCTAGGAAACATTACAACCGGATTATTAATAGCGGGCAAAAGCACCGGATCACGAAAATCATTCCATCAGATGAATGCCGGCTGGAACCTGATTAATCTTGGTATTGCGGGTTTGGGGTATTTTAGTGCACTCTCTGCTGATCCTGCTCAATTCGATCTGTATCAAACGATTCAAGAACAGAGTAAAATCCAAAAAATTCTCCTGTTTAATGCAGGGCTTGATCTTGGCTATATGGCTGCAGGGGCATATCTCATAGAACGTAGCCGTAGAGGAGGAAGCAAAGCAGATCAGTGGAAAGGGTTTGGACGTTCACTTATTTTACAAGGCGGATTTCTATTCGTTTTTGATCTAGCCAACAACTGGGTGCACGCTAGAAATAATAGCAAATTAGAACCCATATTATCTAGCCTCTCATTCGATGGACAAAGTATTGGAATGGTAATACCGTTCTAATTCTGGACCAGGTAGTAGCAGGTTTTCATGCGTGCAAATAGGTCCTGAACCTAGTTTTGTAAAAAAACACACCAGCAAAAAGACGAAAAAGAAGGCAAAACAACAAATTTTACAAATACCTGTATTTAAACTATTAAATACACATAAGTAACTATAAAACAAATATTTAAAAAGAAAAAAACTTTACTGTAAACTAAGGTTTAAGCCACTCCGCAGTTGAATTTTCAGATTATTTGTGATTCGGGTAAACTGTTATTTATACTTTTTTGTACAAATAAGTAACTTTGCACATTCTCTAGATCAAAAAGCCGATAGTCGCAATGGCAATCTGGCCACCATAAATAAAAACAACCGCATGAGCGATTCAATGCAGACACTGGAACAACATACGAACACCGATTACAAATTCGGTTTCACCAGTAACATCGAATCTGATAAGATACCTAAAGGTTTAAATGAAGATACGATTCGTCGTATTTCAGAAAAAAAGGGTGAGCCGGCGTTCATGCTGGAATGGAGGATGAAAGCATACCACCATTTCCTAACCATGAAAGAACCGACATGGCCAAATGTTGCATATCCTCCAGTCGACTTACAGGATATTCATTACTATGCGGCACCGAAAAAGAAACCAAAGCTCGAAAGTCTGGATGAAGTTGATCCTGAGTTGTTAGAAACATTCAATAAGCTAGGTATACCTTTAACGGAGCAAAAAATGCTAGCAGGGGTTGCTGTTGATGCCGTTTTTGATAGCGTATCTGTTGCAACGACTTACAAAGAGAAATTAGCCGAGCTAGGTATTATTTTCTCTTCATTTAGTGAAGCCGTTAAGGAACACCCGGAATTGATTCAGAAATATATAGGAAGCGTAGTTCCTTATACCGACAATTATTACGCTGCATTAAACTCTGCCGTTTTTAGTGATGGATCATTCGTCTACATACCTAAAGGTGTGAAATGTCCCATGGAATTATCTACATATTTCCGCATCAACGAGATGAATACCGGTCAATTCGAACGCACCCTTATTATTGCAGAGGAAGGCGCAAGTGTAAGTTATCTCGAAGGTTGTACCGCACCTATGCGTGACGAAAACCAGTTGCATGCCGCCGTGGTAGAATTGATTGCGCTGGACGATGCCGATATCAAGTATTCAACTGTCCAGAATTGGTACCCTGGCGATAAAGAAGGGAAAGGCGGTATTTACAACTTTGTCACCAAACGGGGACTTTGTGCTGGAAAAAGCTCAAAAATTAGCTGGACACAACTTGAAACAGGTTCGGCAGTGACCTGGAAATATCCAAGCTGTGTTTTAAAAGGGGACGATTCTATTGGTGAGTTTTACAGTGTTGCTGTTACCAATAATCGCCAGCAAGCAGATACCGGCACCAAAATGATACACTTAGGTAAAAATACCCGCTCAACGATCATTTCCAAAGGTATCTCTGCCGGTTTCAGCAACAACTCTTACCGAGGCTTAGTAAAAATTGGAAAAAAAGCCGAAAATGCCCATAACTTTAGTGTTTGTGACTCTTTATTAATGGGCGATAAATGCGGTGCACATACCTTTCCTTATTTAGAAGTTGAAAACAATTCTGCCAAAGTAGAACACGAAGCAACGACTTCAAAAATTGGTGAAGATCAATTATTCTATCTCATGCAAAGAGGTATGAATGAAGAAAACGCTATTAACATGATTGTCAGTGGCTTCGTTAAAGAAGTGCTCAACGAACTCCCGATGGAATTCGCTGCTGAAGCTCGTAAGCTTTTGGCCATATCGCTGGAAGGCAGCGTCGGATAAATGAATCATAACAAACAAAACGAATCTGAAAAATATAACTATGCTCTCTATAAAAGACCTTAAAGCATCTGTTGAGGATAATGCTATTCTGAAAGGAATCAACCTCGAAATCAAGCCAGGTGAAGTACATGCAATCATGGGTCCTAATGGTTCTGGGAAAAGTACTTTGGCTAATGTCTTGGCTGGCCGCGAAGAGTATGAAATTACCGGTGGAACCGTGGAATACTTGGGGGAAGATTTACTCGAACTGGAAGTAGATGAAAGAGCCCGTAAAGGTGTTTTTATGGCATTCCAATATCCGGTAGAAATTCCAGGAGTAACAACAGCTACTTTTCTTAAAGAAATTGTCAATGCAGTGCGCGAAGAGCAAGGCCTGGAAGAAATGAAAGCACCGCAAATGCTTAAGCTGATGCGTGAAAAGATCAAAATGGTTGATCTGCCAGAAAATTTCCTAAAACGCTCTCTGAACGAAGGTTTCTCCGGTGGAGAAAAGAAGCGAAACGAAATGCTTCAGATGGCCTTGCTTGAACCCCAACTAGCCATTCTGGATGAGACAGATTCAGGCCTGGATATCGATGCACTGAAAATTGTAGCCGATGTAGTAAATCAAATGCGGGCTAACAATCGATCTTTTATTATCGTTACGCACTACCAGCGTCTTTTGGACTATATCGTACCGGATCATGTTCATGTTTTGTACAATGGGAGAGTGGTTAAGTCTGGTGATAAAACACTAGCACACCAATTAGAAGAAAAGGGATATGATTGGATTAAAGAAGAAGCTGATGCTGTATCAGCCTAAGGAAAAAGCATAGTCAGTTATGACCACAGAAACAAAGGACAAGAACATTAGCCGTTTTCTTACTCTTTTCGGAGAATTAGAAAGAGGCCTTAACGGCCAGAAAGAAAACCCAGCGCATCACATTCGCCAATCTGCAATTAAAGAATTGGCCTCTTTAGCTTTCCCAACTCGAAGGGATGAGGCTTATAAATATACTAGCGTAACTAGAATTATTTCTGAAGACTACGATTTAAATCCAGATTCGGAACTGGAAGCTTCCACCATTAATTCTTTCAGAATTCCTGACCTTGACGCTGTTACATTAGTATTTGTAAATGGTGTCTTCAGACAGGACCTAAGTGATCAAATCCTTTTCGATAAAGGCGTATCTCTTAAGGCCTTAGATAAAGCTATTCAAAATGGACAAGAACAAACTTGGAACCAGGAATGGCTTACCTTGGAAGGTAATGAGGAAAAGGATCCTTTCCACGTCATGAATAAAGCATTTGCTCGTACGGGGTATTTACTGCACGTACCCAAACAGGTACAAATAACCAAACCCTTGCATTTCCTGTATGTCAACACGCAAACGGACAAACCTTTTCTCTACAGCCCTCAACGGGTGGTCGTATTGGAACAAGGTTCTTCGTGCACTCTGATTGAATCTTTCCATAGTACAGCCTCGGGTCACGCACGTTATTTCTCAAACATTTTTAATCGCATCATTGTGCGAGAGAATGCGGAGATGCATCACTACAAAATTCAGCAGGAAAGCCTGGAAGCCTTTCAAATGAATAATACGGAAGTCGTTCAGTACAACGACAGCCGATATTCCAATTACACTGTTGATCTCGGAGGACGTATTATCCGGAATAATCTAACAGCCATTCATAAAGGCCAAAATGTAACCAGTAACTTTTATGGTTCTTTTTATGGCCGTAAGGAACAACATATCGATAATCATACTTATATCGACCATGCCATCCCACATTGTCAGAGTAACGAGTTATACAAAGGTATTCTGACCGATAAAGCACGAGGTGTTTTCAATGGAAAGGTATTGGTGCGCAAGGATGCGCAAAAAACGAATGCATTCCAACAGAATGCCAGCCTCGTACTATCCAATTCTGCTGTCATGGACTCAAAACCCCAGCTAGAAATTTTTGCGGATGATGTAAAATGTAGTCATGGTGCAACCATTGGGCAGTTAGATGAGCGTTCTGTTTTCTATATGCGTTCACGTGGTATGAAAGACACACAAGCACGAGCGCTGCTCCAATATGCATTTTTGTTGGATGTACTAGAGTTTATGCCTCACGAGGCACTTCAGGCTTATGCCAAAAATCTCATTTTCGAAAAGTTTAGCGAGACTTTATAACGGGCTTATATGGATTTATCAACGACACATTCTGGAACCAATACTTTTGATCCAAAAGCTATTCGTGCTCAGTTCCCACTATTGGAAAGAGATATGAATGGTAAACCCTTGGTATTCTTGGATAGTGCAGCTTCCAGTCAAAAGCCTCAGGTCGTTCTGGATGCCCTTAATCATTATTATACTTACCTCAATGCCAATGTGCATCGTGGAGTGTACACTTTAAGTCAGGAAGCAACGGACGCTCATGAGAAAGGACGTGAGCAAGCACGGGCTTTTCTCAACGCACGCTCCAATCGTGAAGTTCTATTCACTCGTGGCACTACGGAGGGTATTAATTTGATTGCACAGTGTTATGGGCAGGCGTTTATTAAAGAAGGGGATGAAATCCTTATTTCTGGGATGGAGCACCATTCCAATATTGTACCCTGGCAAATTCTGGCCGATAGAACAGGAGCAGTTATAAAAGTAATACCTGTTTTAGAAAATGGGGACCTGGATATGGTTGCCTTTGATCGTTTGTTAACCCGCAAAACCAAATTTGTCTCGGTTGTACATATTTCCAATTCATTAGGAACGATCAATCCGGTAAAAACCATCATTGAAAAAGCACATGCCCAAAATACACCTGTACTTGTAGATGGTGCTCAAGCTACACCTCATTTGAAAATTGATGTGCAAGCGCTAGATGCTGATTTTTATGTCTTTTCCGGACATATAATCTTTGGACCCACAGGAATCGGCACTTTGTCCGGAAAAGAAAAATGGCTGGAAGCCATGCCACCATATCAGGGTGGCGGCGAAATGATTAAAACCGTTACATTTGAAAAAACCACATACAACGAGCTGCACTTTAAATTCGAGGCGGGCACTCCTGACATAAGTGGGTCAGTTGGTATAGGTGTAGCAATGGAATACACCCAGCAGTTGGGCTATGAGGCCATGCAGAAGCACGAGCAAGACTTATTGCATTATGCCACAGAAGGACTTTCCCAAATTGAGGGGTTACGTATTATTGGACAAGCCGCTCATAAAGCTAGTGTAGTGTCTTTTCTGATACAAGGAACACATCCATATGATGTTGGAACCATTCTGGATAAATTGGGTATTGCTGTTCGCACTGGTCACCATTGTACCCAACCATTGATGGATCACTTTGGCATACCCGGTACCATCCGTGCTTCGTTTGCTGTTTATAACAATCGTGAAGATGTGGAACGCTTAGTTGAGGGGGTTCAACGTGCAACTCGAATGCTCTTATAAAGATATTAGATCATGACTATCGATCAGATACAACAGGAGATAATTGATGAATTCTCTTTTTTCGAAGATTGGATGGAGAAATATGAATACATCATTGACCTAGGTAAAGGTTTACCCCTAATTGACGCTACCAAAAAGAATCCTGATCATCTTATTAAAGGATGTCAGAGCCAAGTATGGTTGGATGCCCAAGCCAATCAGAACGGTAACATTCAATTCACTGCGGATAGCGATGCAATTATCACAAAGGGAATTATTGCCCTCCTTATTCGAGTGTTATCAAACCAAACCCCTCAGGAAATAGCCTCATCCGAACTTCGCTTTATTGATGCCATAGGATTGAAAGAACACCTCTCTCTTACTCGATCTAATGGGTTGGTGAGCATGATTAAACAAATGAAATTATACGCATTGGCGTACCAGCATAAAGCACAGGAATCCAATGACTAGCAAACAACCAACAGAAGAGCAAATAATCGAACAAATCAAAACGGTATACGACCCTGAAATACCGACAGATATTTATGAGCTTGGATTGATCTATAAGATCACCATTCATTCCAATGGCAAAGTCGATGTAATCATGACACTTACCACTCCCATGTGCCCTGTTGCTGATTCTCTGCCAATGGAAGTACAAGAAAAAATCCATTCAGTTGAAGGGGTTACAGATGTTAACCTACAAGTAGTCTTCGATCCTCCTTGGAACAAAGACATGATGAGTGAAGAAGCTCGATTCACTTTAGATATGCTATAATCAAAATAAGGTCCATGAAAATTTCCGCACAAGATGAATACGGCATACGGGTACTCCTGCAAATCGCTCGTGAACCAGGCGAAGAAGGCCTTAGTATACTCCAACTCTGTGAAGCGGAGGGCCTATCCCAGTCGTATATGGCCAAAATCACTCGGGCATTACGCCTAGGTGATTTCATAGAAAGTACACGTGGCCGCAAAGGAGGCTATATACTGGCAAAAAGCCCAGATGATATCCGAATCAATGAAGTACTTGATGCACTGGGTGGTGCTCTTTTTGATGACTCCTTCTGCCAATCCCATACCGGAGTACAGCGCATCTGTACAAACTCCGTCGATTGTTCAGTCAGAAGCCTTTGGAGAATTATTCAAATTACACTTAACAATATGCTGGAAAGAATCACCTTACGCGACCTGATGGGTAATGAAAATCAAGCAAACAATATCTTACAGAAAATTCTTGAAGAAAATGTCAGACCCTAAAGTATAATGACGACGTACATTTTTATTCCTATGCGAATAAGAGGCGTATCGAATTAATGTATAAATATAGGTGCAATATTATAGTTAAAACAGTCTGCCACAGACTAAACTACGTTCAAAGCGTGTTCTTTTTTTCTTTCCTGCCTCTGGGGCCAAGCTCAATAACTTCCAAATTCGTAACCCGGCTTGCTTCGATTACAAATCTTACTAGCGTACGCATTTTATGAAATCCATGATGACCACAAGCACCTGGGTTTATATGCAATAAAGATCGCTTCTTATCCGGAATCACTTTGAGTATATGAGAATGGCCACAAATATATAATCCAGGGTGCTCTTCTTCAATGATCTGCCTTACTCGACTATTATAGCGACCAGGATATCCACCGATATGGGTCATAAAAACTTTTAACTCTTGTACCTCAAAAATTTGGTTCAATGAGGTAGCAGCTCTTATTTTCTCATCATCGATATTTCCATAGACTGCCCGTGTTGGTTTGAACTCAGCCAATGCATCCAATACCTCAATGGAACCCAGATCACCTGCATGCCATATCTCATCACAAGATTTAAAATACGAGTATATGTCATTATCCAGAAAACCATGGGTATCAGAAAGAAGACCAATACGCATCAATCGGTAGTTAATACAATTTTACCGAATTGGAGTCCAGCAGCCATACGATCAAAAGCTTGTTGCCCATCTTTTAAGGAGAAGACGCTATCAACGACAGGTTCGACTTTATGCTGATCAACAAAGTTAACCATGTCGGTAAATTCTTTGCCCGTACCCATAGAGGAGCCTATAATAGAGACCTGTTTCCAGAAAAGTTTTTGTGGGCTTATAGCTTCAATTTTACCTCGGGTACCTCCATACATCACAATACGTCCGCCGGGTCGTACAGCATTAAACAATTCTTGAAAACCAGTACCTCCTGCACTATCAATAATAACATCAAAGCCACCAGTTTCTTTACCGAGGGCTTTACCCCAACCTGTATCTTTATAGTCCATGCTGCCTTTAGCACCCATTTTTTCAGCTCTCCCTCTTTTATCGGCAGATCCTGATGTTACGTATACTTCAGCACCAGTAGCTAAAGCAAACTGAAAAGCAAATAGAGCTACGCCGCCGCCAACACCTGATATAAGTACCTTTTGTCCTTGCTCACATTGCCCTTGCGTGAACAGGGCACGATATGCTGTAAGTCCAGCTAATGGCAGCGCGGCAGCTTGCTCCCAGGAAAGATGAGCGGGTTTAGACACGATATTCTCAGCAGGCACAGCCACTTGTTGGGCCATAGTACCTGGGTTGGGTATTCGTAAAATTTGGTAACTTCGCCCTTGCACCCTAGGGTTATCTCCCCAATTTATAGATGGATTGATAAGTACTTCGCGTCCTTCGTGTATTCCTGCACCATCAGAACCCAAAATGATTGGCGTTACCACCCCTGGATATAACCCTTGCGTAATATAGACATCACGATGATTAAGTGCGGCGGCACGAATATTTACAATGGTTTCTCCTTCTTGTGCTATCGGATCAGGAACGGAAGTATGGTATTCAAGTGGCTGCCCTACTTCGGCATAAACAAGTGCTTGCATTTGGTTAGGTTTTGCCAGTAATATACTAAATCCAACTAAGGTATTTTAGTCATTCAGCATACTTAAAAATAACCATTAAAAGTTTGTGATCACTTGGAATCGAGAACGGTTCAGGCATGGTTGACACCACTTTTTTACGGTACGAGCACGTATCCATTTTGTGCAGATACCGCCATATCTGCATAAGACACCCACAGATATCCTCCTTTTCCCCAACGGCTTCCCCAAGCACTTAAGACCTCAAACGAATCTCGACTTTCATCAAACCCAACCACAATAAGCGGGTAAACACGTGTATTCTTACCCCGGTTCTTCCAATTTTCTTGACCATTAGCTGTGGCTAGGCTCTCGTCTGCCAACACCTCAACCAGAATGGGATGTCCACGCATCAGCGCTTTACGCATTTCGAAAATCTTTTGCCGTTCTTTTGTTACACTCCGGAAAATATGAAGATAGTGGACAATCCTAAATTTGGTGGTTGCATATACGGCATTGGTTATCATACCTGCCCCATAAGGAAGAATGGCAGCACTCACGGTACCTTGTTCTGCTAAAAACTGAAAAGCATCAATAAGAGATAAATCCCTTCCCTGGGCCTGTAAGCTTAGGGCAATGTAATCCGGGCTGAGGTTAACCTTATAGTTCTTTTCCATATTGACATAGTATTCCAAACAACTTGCCAACATATAACTTGAAATCAGGTGACCTTTCTCTGATCTGCGAACAGGCATCATATATGCTTTCACGGATTGCGCTTCAATAGAGGCATACTCATCCGCAGCCACACCGGGAATAGGCAGCATCAACTGATTGATTAAACTATAATCCGATACTGCAATATTGGCTATTTCTGCATTGCTATCACGAGGCCGAACATCAGGTTTTTGTGCACGGATAATCGAACATTGGATGATTAAAAACGCTAAAAGGATTAGACTGCGAGACTCCATGGCTTTTGTTATTAGAACGGCAGAAATACCCGATTTCTTTTGCACACATAGAAAAAACCTTTCATTATTGGACCAGCGCAAAAAAAAGGTCGAAAGTCTAAGACTTTCGACCTTTTTTCTTTAGGTATTAGCAGATTAGTTTTTCCGCAATTTCTTTTTGACAGCGTCAACAACAGTTTGCTGTTCCTCTATGGTCTTAACCATTTCCTCTTGTGCGGAAATGTTGGTGACTAAATCCTGTTCTGCCTGCTCAATTTTCATCTTACATTCTTCGATAAGATCTTCGAGCTTTTTCTGTTCTTTTGCTAGTTTATCATAATCTTTATTCATCGTTTTTAAGCGACTTTCTTCCGACGATAATTCGATAGCTATCATTTCATCGTATACGGCATCATTGAGGTCGGGGAGCATCTCTTCACGCACATACTTTGTCGCCTCGACGTGATCATCACTGGAGAGATAAGCCCCTCCAAGATCAAACCAGAAAGTAACTTCATGCTGAAGATTTCCCGTTTGACGATAGCCCGCATAGATATCAACTGTATTGGTACTGATATCTTTTATAGAGGCATCATCGATGAAAAATTCCTTATTTCGTCGGTCAAATTTAACAGCTTTTCGGCCTTTGAATTGCTTTAGGAAATCTTTAATTACCCCTTCCAGCTCTTTACCTTCTAAACCCTCTGTTTCCAAAGTAAATCCATTATTCATACCCATGCTCATTGAGCGGTTCTCTTCTGAAATGGATTGTCCCTCCAAGGTCGTGGCAAAGAAGAATGTACAGAAGAAAAACAGCAAATACAGGTTTCTCATAAATGGTCAATTTAGTTTTACTTTAATTTATGTAATTAGAATAAAAATACAATCTTTTGACGTACGCTAATTCTTGAAGTCACTCATTTCCTTAAAAAACTTTAAAGAGGAATATTCCCATGCTTTTTTCGCGGTATCGTAGCTACTTTATGTTCCAGAGAAGCAAAAGCACGCATCAGTTTTCTACGTGTTACAATCGGGTCAATGATCTCATCTATGAAGCCTCGGCGAGCAGCCCGATAGGGATTAGCAAACTTTTCTTGGTACTCTTGTTCCCTATCAGCCAATTCTTTTTCAGGATCTGTAGCGGCAGCAATTTGTTTGCGGAAAATGATTTCGGAAGCACCTTTGGCACCCATAACTGCAATTTCTGCGGAGGGCCAAGCGAAATTAAAGTCTGCTTTTAAGTGTTTAGAATTCATTACGTCGTAAGCGCCACCATAAGCTTTACGGGTTATCAGGGTGATTTTCGGGACCGTAGCCTCGCTGAAAGCATACAAAAGTTTCGCCCCATTGGTAATAATTCCATTCCATTCCTGATCCGTACCAGGTAGAAAACCCGGTACATCTACCAGAACGAATAATGGAATATTAAAACTGTCACAAAAGCGAACAAAACGCGCTGCTTTTCTGGAGCACTCTACGTCCAAAACCCCAGCCAGCGATATTGGTTGATTCCCAATAACACCAATACTTCTACCACCCAAACGAGCAAATCCCACAACAATATTATCCGCATAATCCCGATGAATCTCCATAAACGAATCTGTATCCATTACCCCGAAAATAACATCACGTATATCATAGGGATGATTGGGATTATCCGGCACAATGGAACGCAATTCTTCCCGCAACTCATCATCCGTCGTATAAGGAAGTGGCGCCGTTTTCTCTTCACAATTCTGAGGTAAATACGAAAGGAGCTTCCTAATTTTAGCTAGGCAATCCACGTCGTTGAGGGCTGTAAGATGTGTAACACCTGACTTAGTAGCGTGGGTTGAAGCACCACCCAATTCTTCCGCTGTCACTTCTTCATTAGTGACGGTTTTCACCACACTAGGCCCCGTCACGAACATAAAGGATGTACCCTCTACCATAACCGTAAAATCAGTAATTGCGGGAGAATATACTGCTCCTCCAGCACAGGGACCCATTATTGCTGATAATTGAGGAATAACACCAGAGGCCATCACATTGCGGTGAAATATATCCGCATATCCACCCAATGAATTGACTCCTTCCTGAATACGAGCACCACCAGAATCATTTAGACCGATCAGCGGTGCTCCATTCTGC
>JABSSK010000280.1:0-4317 GCA_013214265.1 Saprospiraceae bacterium
GGTAATGATTTGAACGTGCTCATCAGCAGATAAATAATCCCGAAGTTTTTTGATATAGACATCCAGATTACGAGAATTGAAGAAACTGTCATCACCCCAAATTTCTTTGAGGATGGTCCGGCGTTCAACTGTATTGTTTTGGTTCCGAGCGAAAATAAGTAGTAGTTCTGCTTCGCGATGGGAAAGTTTTCGAATATGGTCTTGATGTCGCAGCTCGTATTTGCGTTGGTCAAATTCAAACGCACCAATCTTAATAGGGCTATTATCTTCCTGCGTTGCATTGATGTCATTACCTTTCAGCAGTAAAATGTTATTGATCCGAGCGATGAGTTCTTCCATACTGAAAGGCTTGCGTATATAGTCATTACCGCCACTGGAAAAGCCCTTGAGCACGTCTTGCGTTTGATTCTTTGCGGTTAAGTAAATGATAGGTATATCCGGATTAAGGTCGTGAATTTCTCTTCCGATCGTGAATCCGTCTTTATTCGGAAGCATAACATCTAACACACAAATGTCAGGAAGGAAATGTGCAAAGGCGGATATGGCCTGGCTTCCATCGACTACCATATGTACGTCAAAATTTCGGCTTTCAAGACTTTCCTTAACGATTTTGCCTAAAAACTGCTCGTCTTCTACATAAAGGATTTTGGTTTTACGCATGTTCTCGCTTCAGTTGGATAGTAAAAGTGGTTCCTTGATTGAGTTGGCTGTCGAGGCTGATGGTTCCATTGTGCTTTTCGATTACCTGTGCCACATAACTCAAGCCGAGACCATGTCCTTTCCGGTTGTGTTGGTCCCCTGTAGGAACTCGGAAGAATTTATCAAAAACTTTGGACTGGTACTGTGAAGGAATACCAATACCTTGGTCAGAAACCCGAATAATAACCTGATCGGATTGTGCTTCCATATGCAAAGATACGCGAGCTTGCCCATCGCTGTATTTAATGGCATTATCCAGTAAATTATACAAAACATTAGTAAGGTGCACCCGGTCGCCAGTAACGGAAAAATCCGATCCGGTAAAATCCATATCCAATTTAGCACCTTTATTTTGGAAATGCAGGTCCATGGATTGAACAATCTGATTCGCCAGTTGCTGCAAATCAATGGTTTCAGGATTAATCATAGGATCCCGCGATTCAAAGATGGACATTTTAAGCACCTTGTCGACCAACATGGACAGCCGGTTGAGTTCATTGCGGGAAATATTGAGGTATTCATCTGTTTTTTCAGGATTCCTGAGGGCATTGAAATTAGACATAGCTTCCAGCGCAACACCTACGGTAGTTATGGGTGTTTTGAGTTCGTGTGTCATATTGCTAATGAAATCATTCTTTAATAAAGCCAAGCGTTGTTGCTTTCTCCATGAGCGATATAACAAGGTGAAGGCCGATCCAGTCAAAACAAGTAGGATTAAAGAAAACAGCATTTGGGGTACCATCTGTCGAATCAGGTAGGTGGATGTTTTTGGGAAGAAGGCCATCAGTTTGTAAGGAGAAACACGCTCACCGTTGCGCCTCCTGTAACTAACAACCATAATCCCTTCGCCTTCGTCAGATAATTTGAGTGCTTCTTCACGGGGCAAAAGAGTAAAATCGAGAGGGATATTGGCCTCACCCAGTTTGCTGCTGTAATGTTTTCTGATAAAATCGAGGTGCTGTTGGTCACCTTCGAGATGGACGGCAAACGGGTTCTCACCTTGTGGACTTCCCAGAACAATCTTAACCTTGTCATTCATATCTGACGGGAGATTATTGACGCCTGCATGGCGACGACGGTTTTCCCTAGCACGTAAGAATAATTGTAGTTCCTGAACACCACCGCTATCTTTTTTGATGGTCATGCTGTCCATTTGATTGACCAGCAATCGGGGAATATCCTTTTCGTAGCGAAATCGGGTGAGCGAGGTGGCTTCTCCCGAACGGTCTAACTCTTTGATGATACTGGTATCCATATTGGCAGAAGTATCCGTCTGCACCTGATTAATATCTTCTCTGCTTGCTTTAGGAGATGGATCAGGTGTTGTCGTGCGATCATGGGTATTAAAAGAGTTGGGTCGGGCAGCAGAGGGGGTACGCGGAAAATCAACTTTGAAAGTTTCTTCCAGTTGACCAAATATATTTTCGCGGAGCAGAGAGTCTTGTAGATCACGCATGGTAACGCCAAAGAGTTGGCCTGTTTCTCGCCGCAGCATATCTTCTTGCTCTTCGTAGCTTTTGTACAACCAGGACCCGGTAAACAACAATAGTAATAACATGCTGGTTACGATGAGTACGATGTAGAGCCGTTGTGATTGCATGTGGTTCATGCCTATAAAAGTAGGGTGCATCTGGGCATTGTGCCACCTTTATTAACCTTTATTAACCATAATTCAAGTACCCTTAACTCAGGTTTAGGCTACTTTTGGCGAAAATCATCCTTAGAAAAAATAATGATTATGCGTTCATTTATCCTCTTTTTAGCTTTACTGGTACTACCTTTTTGGGGAAGAAGCCAGGAAACCACGGGTACCATCATCTATGATGTAAAGATAAACGTTCATATGCAACTTACCGGTGAGCGTGAGCGATTCAAGCAGTTTGTTCCTGAATTTAATACGACACCGCACGAGTTGATTTTCAACGAAGAAAAGTCGGTATACCGTTTTTATGAAGACCCTAACCAAATGGTTGAGCAGCGTGGTAGGCGTGGTTTTCGTAATTGGTTTGGTGGCGGTGCTACGGTTTTTCGGGATTTCGATACCAATTCGCGCATTGAGCAGCGTGAGTTTATGGGAAAGAATTTTGTAATTACTGGTGGACTAGACCAGAAAGGTTGGAAGATTACTGGCGAGGCTGCTCAGATAGCCGGTTATCCTTGTATGAAAGCAGAGTTACAGGACACAACCAATGATCGCACCCTAATAGCATGGTTTACACCTCAGGTAGGTATACCTACTGGGCCAGATACTTATGCACAACTGCCAGGGCTCGTTTTACAGGTAGAAACAGATGATAACTCCTTGACGATCACACCACGAGAATTGAATTGGGGTGAGGTGGATGAAAAAGCAATTGATGCACCCCGCAAAGGAAAAGAAATAACCGATGAAGAATATCAGGAAATGGTTCGTAAAACAGTAGAAAATATGCGTGCTCAGCGCCGGCAGCAAGGTGGAGGCCGACCGGGAGGAAACAAGTAGAGCATGCCCACCCAAAATATAGGTTTGTGGGGTAGGATTCCGCACACCCTATATTTTGGGTTAATACCGTTGATCAAGACAGCCGCCCGCCGGGTTGATGATTCGCCTGCCACACAAACCTCCCAAAAAGCCCTATATTACGCTGTCTAAACCATCGGCATGAAAGAACAACAAGAAGTCGTCATTTCCCTGAAAAATGTAAACAAGACTTTTAGAATTCGGGATCGGGGAGGTAACCTTCAAGAGCGGGTAAAAAATTTGCTGCGGCCTAGTAAGGTGCAGGAAATCCAGGCCTTACGGGATATTAATGTAGATATTTATAAGGGTGAGTTTTTTGGGATTGTAGGACACAATGGGTCCGGTAAATCCACTCTTCTACGCATCATGTCAGGAACCTATCCCCCTGATCGAGGGGGAGAAGCTTATATTGAAGGGCGTTATATGCGCCTTACCTTAGGACTCGGCTTCGACAAAGAGTTGACAGCACACGAAAATATTTACCTCAATGGTTCGATATTAGGTTTGAGTATGAAAGAAATCGGTCGACGGTATCATGATATTATTGACTTTGCTGAATTGAAAGGCTACGAACAAACTAAGGTTAAGTTCTTTTCGACTGGAATGCTTTCAAGACTTAAATTTGCTATCGCTGTGCAGGCAGATGCAGATGTGTTTTTAATGGATGAGTTCTTTGGTGGGGTAGGGGATATTCGTTTTATGGAGCGATCGGAACAGGTCTTTAAAGAAGCTATTTTGAAAGGGCGTACCATTGTTCATGTTAGTCATAGCTTAAAGACTATGGAAGCGCACTGTGATCGGGTTATGGCACTAGATAAAGGAAAGATTCTAGCTATTGGTGAGCCCAGCGAGGTGATTTCACTATATCGAAAACACTTAAAAAATCAGAGAGGGCGTCAGGTAGGTGGTGTGAAAATGAATACTTAGTTACTTGGTAATACTATATCTGTAGCTTTCAATTGTTTGCCCTGCACTTTTGTTAGGCACAATGTCGAGGGCCTGCGCTCCTGCTTCCGTCAGCACGCTGAGAACCTCGTCTTTACTGAGTAAGTTTATTTCCATGATAGGCTGATTCATATACCTTAGCCTTCGGTAAATCCGATCTAGGCGGAGTTGAT
>JABSSK010000280.1:4327-6226 GCA_013214265.1 Saprospiraceae bacterium
GTTACCATGCCATTCCAAGCAATTTTTCCAGCTGGCTTTTTCCAATTGATATCAGATGGCATTTGAAAGATCAATAAGCCACCTGGCTCAAGCACACGGATTAGTTCCTGAATATATGGGCGTATATATGGTTTAGGAATATGCTGTAAGGTGATATTAGAATAAATGAAGTCAAAGTGATCATCGGGGAATACTTTCAGGTTTGGTTTTTCATTCAAGTGGTAATGCACCTTGCCGGGGAACTGATTAAAGTCATTTGCCTGTGTTATCATCGAAGAGGCCACGTCAACGCCATCTACAAATTTGAAATGACGAGCTAAGGCTTGCGTAAGGCGTCCGAGACCACATCCAAAATCAAGGGCACGATTTTTTTTGAGATCTATTTCAAGGGTGTTAACATATTTTAAAACACGATTAATTTCGTTGTTACCGGATCGAAAAAAAGATTCTTTTTCCCATTTATTTCCTTTTTTTCCTTCTTGGGTAAGGATAGCCCACATGGGATCTTGCTCACCGAATGCATTCCAGTTCTTCCGTAATTGATTGAAACGTTTGTTATTTGGTTTTGACATGCTTGGGAATTTAATGTATTACTTTTTTCAGGGAAATAACTTGTCATATTCAGGATTAGCTACCTAAGCTTTTGTCAACTGGTTAGTACTTTTCGAATACCATTTTTTCCCTTTTCCAGATGTACTTATAGAACCGTTGCATATCAAAGGTAAGGAAGAATGTAAGTTTATGTTGAAATTGCCACCAGGGCAATTTATTTTTTCTGATCGACTGAAAATGCTGTCGTTGGGTCCGGATTAGCCTATTTTGAGTAAACAGTACATTTTTCAGTGCATGAATTAGTACACGCATAAATTTCCATCTTCCGAAAATGAGATTCATGATGGAAATCAGGACAATTTTTGCAGCGAAAAAAGGCATATTGATGATTAGGTTAGGCCGAGGCCAGCACTTCATGGCCGTGTAAAACACATCAATCTGAATCTTTAAGGTATACTTATAATCTCTAATTTTATTGATCGATCGGCTTATCTTATGGTATACAATTGCTTTAGGTGCAAAGCGGCAATGATATCCGGTTAAGGTGGCCCGTAAACCAAGTTCTGCATCTTCGTATCCGGTATTAAAGAAGGTGTCAAAAATACCTATATCTCGTAGCATATCTACTCGGTATAAGGCAGCCCCTGCGCACGCGCCCATATTGGTCATGGGTTGGGTGTAGGTGCTGCTTGGTTCGTCATGACCGAGGGGAAGAATCTCACCGGTATTCAGGATGAAATGGCCTACGTTATCGAGATGGTCCCGATTAAAAAAGTTGATCATTTTGGAGGCAACCATACCGGCGCTGGTTGTTTCTGCTTCCGCTAAAAGGGCTTCCAGCCATTGGGGTTCAACTTCCGTGTCGTTGTTGAGCAAGGCAACATATTTGTAATCTTGGGGTAAGACCAATGTTTCTAATAGGTAGTTTACACCTTGGGTAAAGCCCAAATTGGTTGGATGGGTAAGTAGCGTGAATCGGTTGTCGTCGGGAAAGGCGGACTTTAACTGGGATAAATCATCGGCATCAGAACCATTATCCAGCACCCAAACCTGAAAGGATGGCCCCACCAACTGCTGCAAAGAAGTAAGGCACGCCAGCGTATCACTGGCATTATTCCAGTTGAGCACCAGAATTGGGATATGGGTTATTGTGTGCTGGATGTTACAGGTATAATGTTGAATGTTCAGATCCGTGTTGGCTATGCACATCCAAGATGACGAATAACTAATTCAACACAAGGTACAGAATTGGGGCTGATTTTTTAGGTCAAACTAACAACAGCCGCTGCATTTTCGGAGGCGAAATCATATTCTTATCGTTTAAATAATGATGCGTGCTTACATGCA
>JABSSK010000281.1 GCA_013214265.1 Saprospiraceae bacterium
ACTGGACCTCATCGGAAGTGATTCCTTCCGTTAACGTAGGGTTAAACAATTCATATGTACGCTGATTTTGAGACTCAAAATCATAAATCAATATTTGATCATTTGTTTCCTGCGTGACAACAGCAATTCGAGCAGCATCTTTTGAGATTGCTGCCCTACGCCAAATACGCTCCTCACTGAGCACATCATTACCGACTACCTGTGCTTCTGCACAGTCAATGACAATGAAGAGCAGCTCACTTGATCCGTTTACAAATACGATAACCGACCCATCGTCTGAAATACTGGGCGGACTGATAATCTCTTCTGACACCAATGGATTAGCCCCTTGAATGGGTGTCCCATCGGTATCGGTCAGATACAGGCCAAATCCATTATCACCAACCATCGCAACAAACTGTTGGCCATCATTAACGGGTACATCAACAGGCTCATCAGGTTCTGTATTTCCGCTTTCTGCTGTGATCCCAACGGCATCGAAGGCACTAGCTGCAGCATTTACTTCAGTATTACCGTACAAGTCAGCCGAGGCCTGCATAACAGCCATTCGCATATCGAAAAATTGGGATGTTCGAGTAAGATAAGTCGTTAGAACTCGGTAATACACTTGCTCAGCACGGTCCAGTCCTACTTGACTAGCGAATAAGAAAAATGCCCGATTAGGAATGCCGCTATTGATATGAACCCCTCCATTGTCTTGTGGACCTCGATACTGTTCATCTACATGGGCAGGTTGCCAGCCTGGATCACCGAGTCGGGAGCCCCCATTATTAGGATTCTGCATATCCCGCAGAGCACCTGATGGAAAATAATTAAGCCTAACCACATCTTCACCTAATTGCCAATCATCCCGATCAATAAGTACACCGAATACATCAGCAAACGACTCATTGAGTGCTCCTGGTTCGTCTTGATACTCCAGATTGGCTGTGTTTTGAATTACCCCGTGCGTCATTTCATGTGCACCAACATCTAATGCTGCTGCCAATGGATCGAATGCTTCTTTTCCATTTCCATAAAACATGAATTGTCCGTTCCAAAATGCATTATCCAATCCGCTTCCGTCGTCATCACTAATATTGACTACCGAGAATATAGTACCTCCATTTCCGTTAATTGAATTACGGCCAAAAGTAGATCGGAAGTAGTCGTAACAGATACCCGCATTATAATGTGCAGAAACGGCTGCTGCATCTGACCAGGTATTATTACTAGACGTTACATAGAAAGCTTGCCCATCTTCGGTGGTCTTATTGCGAGCATCCAGAGTAAGGATCGCGCCAATAGGGTTATCTGGCAATGTAGATTGCTGAGGATTAAACATTGGACGAGAAGCATCTAACAACAAGAAATCACTCCCAATTTCGTAGGTCCCAATGGTACGTGACACACCTAGTAAATCGATCGCATTAGCAGTGGCTGGTCCATCGAGTACCATATGCTGATGCTCCGTATGTTTTATTCCAGTTTTTGTCATTGGTATCGAATGAGAATGTCCTGGTTCCAGGTCGGGGTGCATAGTACATACCATTTGGTACCTATTGAGTACCTCACCGGAATGGGCATCCATGAAATAAGCCCAGCGAGAAAGTGCATGAGCACCCACTACCGTATGCCAAACTAAACGAGGCTCGAGTGTATTCTTAGGTTGATAAACCACCAGTTCAGTGTTGCGGACCTGTGGTCCTCCAGCCATAAAGATCATGTGCTCATCAAAAACTTTTACGACTTCTCTTTCAGCAAGATGATCTAAAGCTTTTGTAGTTGCTTCTTGTTCCGAAAGGGAGGGATCAACTGTAACGTTTCTTGGTGTGGCCAGATAACGTCCATGCATAAGATCGATTTCTCCGTTGCGGCGGTGAAGGCGAATTTCCTGCCCCCAGACGCTCAAGCCTTGCCACATTTGTTGGTACAAAAGATGAGTTTGGTTAAGGTCATCAGTATATTCGTCAATCAGCTGAAATTCCTCATTCGGATCATCAATTTGTAATGTTCGTTTAACCGCTTCCAAATAACTGGTTCCGTGTTCCGCAGCAGTAGCGGAGCGCAGATTACGCACTGGATAATCCACCATGCCTTCCATTCGGATAGGTAACCCTGTCTTTTTATCGCGAATGATACGTTGATCGTGCCTTCCGATAGGCCCTAAATACCGCTGCTCTGTTTGGCTTTGCCAATGGCTATAATTACCACCAATGGCAGATTGTAGTGGCCATGAGTCTGGTGTCCGTAATGTATTTACATCGTTCAGATCAAGTTCTACACCGGAAAGAGATTGGCTTGTAAGTATATTTTTTTTCCATTGGGCCAGCAGAAAAGCTGGAGAAAAACTCAATACTGTAATTAAAATGAGGAACTTACAATTCATAGTATATGGGTTAGTGAACGATTAATATAATAAACGTAATATCGAATACCCAACGCACCAGTTGGTATGATAAAAAATCTGTATCCAAATCTATCATGCATAAGGTAGCTCCTTAAAAACACATTATTATTTGGTATTTTTTGGGTAATCCTCTAAAACAGAAAACATTCTGAACTCAAAAAAATTAGTCAAGCTTTTAACTATTCTATGTTTAAAACAAGCTAATCACGAATCATTTCGGCCAGTACACCTTCTTTTAAGGCATAAGGACTTACCAACACACGTTGAATACCAGCTAGCTTAATTACTACATTTATTAAAATTAGTGCTACAGGTAACATCTCTGCACGTGTTGTGGGCATCCGTTCCATAGCGAGTCGGTCAGCCAAAGGCATTTGCAAAAGTTGAAGCTGAAACTTTTCATACCCTTCTGTTGGTAATACAGTGCAATTGCATTGTGGATCAAATTCCCCAAGATATTGCTCTAACACATCAAACGTTCCGGATGCTCCGATGAGTTCCGTGACAGCATGCTCTTCTAAAGCCCTTGCCAAGGGTTCTATGGTTTTGGCTAGAATAGCATATAAAGTTTCTATTTGTGCAGAAGACAATGTGTCAGTATTATAATATTGATTAAATAATATCGCTACTCCAACAGGAAAACTTTTAGCCCAATGAACCCGATAAGCATCTGCTATAATAAACTCAACGCTCCCACCACCAATATCCATAATCAAACGTGGCATATGATCAAATGGAATAGCTAAGCTGGCACCTAAGTGGATCAACCGAGCTTCTTCATTACCATCAATCAGTTCAATCTGAATACCCGTACTTTCCAAAACCTGGCGAACAAAATCCAACCCATTAGTGGCCGTACGAAGCGCGGCTGTTCCTAAAGCTCTTACCCGGTCAACTTCATGCAATTTAAGTTGCGTTGCAAAAGTTTCCATTGCCTGTATACCACGCTTCCAAGGTGCTGATCCTATAGTTTCAATCCCATCTTGTGCCAGTTTAATAAATCTCCTCTCCCGATATATCTCTTCGAAATCACCCGCCTTCACTATTCGTGCAATAAGTAAATGGAAAGTATTTGTTCCTAGGTCAATTACGGCAATAGAAGTATTTACTTTCTTCATAAAAAAAATTATCCTCTAGGTATACGTATGAATAAAAAAAAAGAAGCTAAAGTAAATCACCTAACCTTTTATTTGCGTAATAATCAGCGACTTACAAGAAAAAATTTTGTTAATACACTTGAAAAAATTAAAAATATCATTTATAATTAAATAGTTAATTCACATAAACCACCACGATAAAGTTGAAACATCCTTAATACAATTTAAGAAAAGCCAGGAACACCATAAACATGCAAAAGAAGTCGTAAGCTACCACTTTTTACAGGTCAATTACTTTAAACTCCTTGGCTTGGAGTTCAACCACCACGATTTGATTGCCAAATTTACCCGTTCTTTTTGTGGTTCTTATTTCTACGAAACGGCAGGTACCCAAATTTCAGAGTAGTCAGAGGGGATATAATCAATTAGTACAGCGTACAATTGAGCTCATCTTCTTTTGCCCGGAGACCACTATCCATTAATCCTATTTAACTACATTGATATGGATATTTTAGTGAGTCTAGTAAAACAATTCCCAAAAAATAAAATTAAGAACCTGAAGGTTTTCACCCTTCGCACCCTTAAATCGACCAGTAAAATCGTTCGATTGTATAACCGATTATACGAACAAAGGATAGGTCATAGTGCGGATCACATTGCGACAGAATTAGGCTTTGAATCATCATCAGATACGAATTTTAAGAATCTGAAAAGAGAATTAAAAGATCGGCTCATCAACACCTTGTTTTTAATAGACCCTACAGAACCTCGCTACACCCACATTGAAGGCGCCTATATGAATTGTTGGAAGGAGTGGGCAGCTGCTAAAATTCTATTCGGAAAGGGAGCTGTACTTGCTGGCATTGACCTAACCCGCAGGGTCTACATCAGATCTGTAAGATATGAGTTCACTGAATTAGCTTTGAATACCAGCCGCACCCTACGCATGTATTATGCTACAAGAGGAGTTGATCCAAAAAAATTCAAAGCTTATCACGAAGCCAACCAATACTATCAGCAATTATTCGAATGGGAAAGTCGCGCAGAAGGGTATTATACCAATTTGATGGTTCATTACTCCACTAGCCGTTCTCACAAACCAGGTTTGAGTAATCAAGCTTTTCGTTATTACCATGAATTGCAGCCCATTCTGAAGAAGTTTACAGGCTATAGGTTACACCGATTTGCCAGGTTTATTCAACTCATTGGGTTTATGAGTAGTGGTGATTACCACAATGCCATTCATGTTTGTGATAATGTGCTGCAAGATCTATTAGAAAAACCCTTTGTAGCCAAACAAGCGATCTCAAGCTTTTTATATCAAAAGCTGGTCTGTCACATCAAACTACAACAATATCAGGCCGGCCAACGAGCAGCAGAGGAAGGTATTATATATGAAGTACCCGGTACGTATAATTGGTTTAAAAATCGTGAATTAAGCATCATTTTGGCACTTCACACCAAAAATTATCTAGATGCCTATCGTCTTTACCAACAAGCAGCAAAGCATAGTGCATTCACAAAACTCGACCAAGTGACTCGCGAATCCTGGATTATACTTAATGGGTATCTGCAATATCTACAATCTGTTGGCCATATTATTTTACCATTAGAAAAATCATCACCTCAGCGCTTTCGATTGGCCAGATTCCTCAATCAAGTTCCTGTATTTTCAAGAGATAAAAGGGGAAAAAATATTCCAATTCTCATTTTACAGATTCTATTTATGATCAGTAGACATCAATACCAGCAGGCCATCAACCGAATCGAAACCATCGAAAAGTATTGTACGCGCTATCTACGAAGGGACGATACATTTCGCAGTAATTGTTTTATCAAAATGTTGTTACTCATCCCCTCTCATGGTTTTCACCGAATTGCTATAGAACGACATGCCAAACCCCTTCTCAGCAAACTAGCCTCTATGCCTTTGGCCAAGGTTCACCAAACGCTGGACATAGAACTGATACCATATGAAGACCTCTGGCCGCTCGTACTGAATAACCTTTCTGGCAAGACGTACCAACAAAGGAAATAAAATATCAATTAATCCATAACAGATAACCATATTTAGCCATAATGTTTAGCTACTCGGAAGCTAAATCACCACGCTTTGCACGCTCCCAGCGTACATCCTGCTTGCGGCTTAAATACCGTCCAAACCCACGGTACACTGCATAATTCATAATAAAGAAGTAGTAAGGCACAAAAAGTAATTTTAGCTTAATTTTTCGATGCTCGAGCCAAAAACCAATCAAAGCAGCAGCGTAAAATAAAAGTTGGCCCGCAAATAGTGCCTGATACAACATCCCTTGATGCAGCAGAAAAAGATTAGAAACAAAAATCAATGGTAAGGCTAAAGGGGCCAAAGTCCAGCGCAGAACCCGGTGACTAATATATTGGAAGCTTAGCATCCTGTATTAAAAAATATT
>JABSSK010000282.1 GCA_013214265.1 Saprospiraceae bacterium
ATTGAATCGGATACGAACGGAACACCCCTCAATCGAGTCGAACGATCGGTTGTCTACCAACGCGCAAAACAAGAACGCGATACGTCCCCGTTTGGTACACAAATGAATGTTTATGAAGAAGGGTACGAGTGGATGAGCCATTCGATTGGAGCATTAGATGCACACCAATTAGACGCCGATCCTCGCGTCCTGATTGGAGGACCTGATTGCAGTTTACCCTATTCTTGTAGTGTGCTGAATGTTTCTGCTATGAGTTACGGATCATTAAGCAAAGCCGCTATTGAGGCACTTAATGGGGGAGCCGCTAAAGGTAATTTTGCCCACAATACGGGTGAGGGTGGTATTAGCCCCTACCATGTGCATCCAGGAGGAGATCTGATCTACCAAATTGGAACCGGATATTTCGGGAGTCGATGTGAGAATGGTTACTTTTCGCCTGATCAGTTTACAAAACAGGCTGCCCAGCCCTCTGTTAAGATGATCGAGTTAAAATTATCCCAAGGTGCTAAACCGGGTCATGGAGGTATTTTACCAGGCAAAAAAAATACAATCGAGATAGCAAAAATTCGTGGTGTTAAGCCTGGATTGGACGTGTTGTCACCACCATATCATACTGCTTTTAGTACCCCTAAAGAGCTAATTTCATTTATTGCCCAACTACGGGAGTTATCAGGAGGAAAACCAGTGGGATTCAAATTATGTGTAGGGCATCGGAGTGAATTTATAGCCATTTGTAAAGCAATGGTTGATCTGAAATGCTATCCTGATTTCATAACCGTCGATGGTGCAGAAGGCGGAACTGGAGCTGCTCCTGTCGAGTTTTCAGATAGTGTGGGTATGCCGTTTCGAGAAGGGTTGGCTTTTGTTCACGATACGTTAATAGGTTTTGGTATTCGGGAGCATATTAAAATCATGGCTGCTGGAAAGATCATGACAGGTTTTCACCTCTTTCGAGCAATGGCGCTCGGGGCAGATGTAGGACTAAGTGCGCGCGCTATGATGTTGGCACTTGGATGTATTCAGGCTCTAGAATGTAATAAAAATACCTGTCCGACAGGTGTGGCAACCCAGGAAAAGGAATTGGTGGCAGGACTAGTGGTTGCCGATAAAACAGATCGGGTATCCAATTACCATCGCGAAACAGTGGAGAGCCTTGTGGAACTTTTAGCTGCCGCTGGCTTGCACAAACCTGCATTTATAACTCGGCAACATATCTTACGTCGAATAAGTATGAACCAGGTACAATCTTACCACACTATTTTCCCTAAAATCGAAAAAGGGGTATTACTACATACAGACTCCGTGCCTATTTCTTGGAAAACCGATTGGCTGGCTGCACATACGGATTCGTTTACGCCGGTCTATTAATGCAGGCAGTTTAAATAGCAAACTTATGGTGTACGTTATCTTACTCCGAGGTATCAATGTAAGCGGTGTAAAAAAAGTGAAAATGGCTGAACTTAGGACGCTACTTAGTGAGGCAGGATTACAGGACGTTCAAACTTACATCCAAAGTGGAAATATAGTAGCGAAAAGTAATTTATCCTTATCGGCTGTACAGCAAAAAGTATATGAGGTGATCGCTGCTCACTTTGGATTCGAAGTGCCGGTGCAGGTTTTTGAAGACACTATGTGGCTTACTTTCGTAAAATCTAATCCGTTCTTAACGCAATACAGTGATAACCAAAAAGCACTGCATCTAACTGTCCTTGCTGAAACTCCAAATTTGCCAAATCCTTTTGATGTAAATACAACCGACGCCTGGCAGCAAGTCGAGCGTTGCATCTACCTTTATTGTCCTAATGGTTACGGTAGGACTAAGCTGACCAATGGCTTTTGGGAAAAGAAAACCGGACTGAAAGCAACAACACGAAACTGGAAAACAGTACTTACAATTGCCAATATGATCGAAAAGGCTCGGTCAACTTTTAATTAAGATTAAACCAGATGCAACTTCAGTGTGGGAGCTTATCCTGCTGGATGTAACCGAATTTCCTTGGGTTTGTAGTGATATCGCTGGTATAAATAGGGCCGTTAACCTAATGTCGACAACAGTGCTTAAAAGTATTCCCTCAAATAACTATTTGAGGCGTATAATTATGCTTGAGATCATTTTCATCTTTAGGTTTTGCAAGTGAAAAGTGAAAACTTTACGTTCAGGTTACCAACCCTTTTCTCAAATATTCCTTACAGAAGGAAAACTTAAAAATGAGCAAAAGGACAAACCTTAATGATTATCAAACGATCCGCAAAGTAGAAGATTTAGATAGGGACATTGTCGACAAAAGGCAAGGAAAAAGAAGCAAAGCCAAGAAAAAAAGAAGAAATCGCCATTACGTAAAAAATATGCTGCGGGAATGGAGAAAAGATGCCGATAACCAGTATTACGAGGAAGAATAGACACAGCCGAACCAGATACAAGTGATCTGGTTCGGCTGTGTCTTTAAGATAAGGATATTAATAATCACTTAATCCATTGGGCAGTAAGTATTTAGTCGTTACCGGCTCTTCGGTAGCGATTGGGTGCCTGAGGTTCAGGCTTGCGTTCGACTGCTTTTTCGGGTAAAAGCTTTAGTGCTTCCGTTACCGAGCGTTCCAGTTGGGGATCACCACCAGCAGCTACCTTACTAGGTTCCTGAATAACTTCAATGTCAGGTGGGACTCCTTCACCCTCAACTGACCATTTGCCGTCGGTATCGAAAAATCCACCTCGGGGTGCTATCATATATCCGCCATCTACAAAACGGGGCGTATCCCAAGTGCCAACCAGCCCACCCCAGGTGCGAGTGCCTACTAATGGACCCAGATTGGCTGCACGAAACATGTAGGGCAGGAGGTCACCCCCAGAACCAGCTCGCTCATTGATGATCATAACTTTAGGACCAAAAATACCAGCCATTGGCGTAGTCCAGGGGCGCCGATCATTAGCCTTACTATTGAAGTAACCAAAAAGCTTGCGGTTCATAATGTCAATCATGTAATCAGCAGCTGATCCTCCACCGTTATTACGCTCATCAATAATGACGCCCTGTTTGTCTTGTTGTGCAAAATAGTAACGGTTGAAGTTGCTAAATCCTGCCCCACTAGTATTAGGCACATACACATAAGCCAGTTTGCCACCTGATAATTCATCTACTGTGCGGCGGTTATGTTCAATCCAGTCATAACGGCGTAAATTATTCTCACTACTTACCGGCACCACAGTCACGACTCTGGCCCCTTCTTCGGTTGGTGTAGTATTGACTAAAAGCTCAGTTGGCCGGTTCGAAGTACCCTCAAAAAGACTATACATGTTAGTAGCTGTAGTGAGCGATTCACCATTTACGGCCAGAATATAATCGCCTTCGGAAACCTCTAATCCAGGTACCGCCAACGGTGCCTTAAGGCTAGGATTCCAACTTTCACCCGTATAGATTTTTGTAATTTGATATCGACCCTGATTCTCGGTAAAGTCTGCACCTAGTAGCCCTACAGGAATGTTGTCGATATCCGGAAAATCACCACCGCCAGTATAAGAATGACCAATGGATACCTCCCCACTCATTATATCCAAAACGTAAGTCATTTCAGACCGATGCTTTACGTGGTCCACCCAAGGCCGATACCATGTATAAACGTCTTCCCAAGGTGCACCGTGCAGGTTGTCCACATAGAGATAATCCCGCTGAAAACGCCAACCTTCTTTAAAGATTTGTACGTATTCATCCTGTGGGACTACTTTTTTGCGGATGTTGATGGTCAATTGCCCATCACCTACTTTTTTGCTTTCCCCAGAAGTACTTACTATACCCCAGCCAGTGCCACTTCGATAGAGCATACGCTTCTTGTCAAGACTCGTTACAGCGGAAAATACTGGCTTCATAAAAGTGCTTAGTTTTCGAGATTTCAGGTTGTATTTATGCATGGTGGAGCCTAATTGATTAGGGATCGTTTGCATAATGAAAACCGAATTTTCGGGCCCTTCAACCAGCGACGTAAAGTTGCCTGAAGGTACAGCTTCAATTGCCAGAATGCGGTTCTGTATATCCTCGAAATCAATTTGAACCACAACGGAATCGGGCTGGTCAGCTGATTGTGAGGCCTCGGGCTGGGGCTCATCGTCGATTCGAGGGATAAGTGGCGACTTGGTTTCTTTATCCAATATGACGAGGTATAAGTTACGAGTTACTTCCGGGTCATAAGAGCTCATATCTAACCATCCGGAGTTGAGGCCATAGTCGGTACTGGCAAGTACATATAGATATTTGCCAGTAGCGTCCCAAGCTGGAGTGAGTGCATCGGCTAGATCACTGGTTACTTGCAATGCTTTTTTCTCAGTCAAGCTATACACCATGATGGTTTTGAAGTGATTATCTTGCTGACGAGCATAGGCAATCCATTTACTGTCGGGTGACCAAACAGGCTTCATCTCTCGGTTTGGGTGGGCGTATCGATCGGTATCGGCAATTGTTACCTCCCCCGTTTCCACATCCAGATAACATAAGTTGTAATCGGTATCAGTAAAAGCAATATAGTTGCCATCAGGCGACCAAACTGGTCCATAGTAAAAGGTAGGGTCAGGAAGGTCAAATGCCTGAGGTTCCTCCAAGCCCTTCTGATCAGCAATCATCAGTTGGTATTCGCCAGACTGATCACTGAACCACGCAATACGCTGACCATCGGGCGACCAGACAGGAGAGCGGTCGGCAGCATCTGACGATTGGGTAATGGCCCTCCAGCTACCATGTTCTTTAGGAACTGTAAAAATATCGCCACGATACTCAAAAATAGCACGTTGGCCAGTTGGAGATATTTGTGGATTCATCAGTTGGCTGGCCCTTACATTTTCCCATCTAGGGCGTGACCAAGTTAAATCACCTTGAACGGTGATATTAAGCTGTGTTGTTTTTTTTGTTTCAGGGTCAAGTAAGTGGAGGTAACCACCCTGCTCGTATATGATTCCGTTGGGCCCCGCATCCAAACTTTTTACATCAAATTGGGTGTGCGTCGTCATCTGATCCAACGTTTTAGAAGCTGGATCATACATCCAAATATTCATGGTATAGTCCCGCTCCGATCTGAAGTATATTTTGTTATTCAACCATACGGGGTCGAGCTGTCGTTCTTGTGTAGCCTGAGGAATTCGCTCCAGTGATAAATCATCAAGTTGAATGATCCAGATAGGCATGGCTTGGCCACCCCGGTAATTACGCCATTCTGGGTCCCAAAATGTTATGGGTGTGTAGGCTAATTTGTTGCCATTACCAGATAATTCTCCGAAAGCAGCTCGGCCAATCGGAAGGGACTGGGGGATGCCTCCGGTAATAGATACCGTAAATAATTTATTGGTTTTGGTGGGTACACCTTCGCGACCTGAGCGGAAAAGAACATGCTGACCATCAGGGGTCCATCCTTGAACTTCATCGGCTCCAGGATGCCAAGTCAAACGCGTAGGTTGCCCCCCGGAAGTAGCCATTATATACACATCCGTATTACCGTCGTATTGAGCAGTAAATGCGATCATCTCGCCATTGGGAGAGAAGTGAGGAGATCGCTCAGATCCTTGTGCTGAAGTGAGTCGAGTGGCCTCACCACCTGATCTGGGGGTAATCCATAGGTCATTAGCATACATGAAAACGATGTGGTTTTCACTTAACGTAGGCTCGCGAAGGAGCTGTGTGCCTTGTGCCTGAAGATACAAAAGTGATAAGTAGAATAAGGTAAAAAGGAGTATTAGCCTCTTCATCATAGTTTAATTGTATTTTATAGAATAGACTTGAAATTTATGATATTGACCCACCCATCTTGTTGGTTGCCGGATCTATTGCAAAACTTGAAACCACTTGCATAGAAGTGAGATCCAGTCAAAAGATTGAAAAGTAAGTAATATATAAAATTGATTATTCTATTAATGAAATTTGTACTAGGATTTGCTTCGCTTTGTACAGGTGAGAACAGTTGGCAATTAGGTTTTTTTCTGGTCGCTATAGCATCACAATTGCTAAGAATCATAAGAGATATAGAAAAAAATCGCTACTTTCCAGCAACCGATCAAATGACCGGATAAAATTAAAAAAAACAATATGATTAAAGCCCGTTTTGACCTAACTGGTAAGGTTGCTATTGTTACTGGAGCCAGTAAAGGAATTGGAGAGGCTATTGCCAGAGGATTAGCGGAATTTGGTGCTAAGG
>JABSSK010000283.1 GCA_013214265.1 Saprospiraceae bacterium
GACGCTTACCAGGCTCCAACGCATTCATGTGATTGGTATCCTGTACATTAAACATTTGTCCTCGATTTTGCAAAACAAACCCAAGGCCATCGGGCACCATACCCGAAGCAAACTCAGCGTAGATACTCTGGATCAAAGAGACCATATTTCCATATTTATCTGCAACGGTAAGGTAAGTCGTATTACCCATTTCAATATCAAGATCTCCGGCAGGATAGCTGCGTGCAGCTTGATCCGGATCAATGAGGCGGCGGCGTTCAGCAGCATACGCTTTTGAGATCAATTGCTCGATAGGAATTTGGTTAAATTCCGGATCGGCATAAAATTTAGCACGGTCTTCATAAGCTAGTTTTTTAGCTTCCGTCAGGACATGTAAATACTCAGCACTCCCAAACCCCATGGCTGCCAGGTCGTAACCCTCAAGTATATTCAGCATTTGCAGCGCAGCAGTACCCTGACCATTAGGTGGTAATTCCCAAATATCATAGCCCCGGTAATTGGTTTTAATAGGTTCAACCCAATTGGACGTATGGCTAGCCATATCCTGATAGGATAAAAACCCACCATGCTTCTTCATGAACATATCAATGGTAAGAGCAATATCCCCTTTGTAAAAAGCATCGCGTCCGCCTTCTGCAATCATGGTATAGGTATTTGCCAGATCCGTATTGACAAATACATCTCCTTTTTGTGGCGTGGTTTCGCCATTGGGCATGTATGATTCTTTGAAACCGGGCAAATCCATTTTATCCTTATAGTTGGTCGCCATTTCGTAAGCGATCACTTCAGAAACCGGAAATCCATTATTCCCATAATCTATTGCGGGCTGAAGAATATCAGCCATGGGGAGTTTCCCAAATTTATTGTGCATTTCAAACCATCCATCTACACAACCTGGCACAGAAACAGGTAATGGTCCAAGGAATGGTACATATCGCATACCCTTCTCTTGAAAGTAATTTACCGATATGGATTGTGGTGCTCTTCCACTTCCATTAAATCCATATAGTTGTTCTGTATTTGCGTCCCATACGATGGCAAAGATATCGCCTCCGATTCCGCAACTTGCAGGTTCTACTAGCCCTAGTACAGCATTAGCAGCTATCGCCGCATCCATTGCTGTCCCTCCCTTTTTCAAAATATCTAGTGCAACCTGAGTAGCTAAGGGTTGGCTGGTTGCTGCCATTCCATTTTGTGCCAAAATTTCCGAGCGGGTCGTAAAAGTTTTACCGGTCAGCCGATCCTGCCCAATAATTTGGGTGGTAATCAGCATTAGGCAAGTCAGCAAAGAAGATATTTTAGTCATAGTGATTGTCTTATGATTTTTGGAAAACGCAGTTGTAAAACTTCAATTATAATATAAGGTTTAGTCATATATCAAAAGATACACCCTTATGCCGATATCCGGAAAACAGTCATACTTTGAAAGAACCATTAATGCCCTCATTAGCACCGTCCAAGTGTATTTGTCGTTTTTCTCCTGCCAAAATTGGGATCATTATTCCAGTACCAGCAGAAGAAACATCATTTATGGTTGGCGACCCATACACTTTACCTTTCAGCTAAAGCGTAAGCTAACCAATTAGTCTGAGTAACGCCTTAACACCAAAAGCATGGATTAAAATTCTATTCAAAAAAAGGCTTTTCATAAAATAAATATTGTCATAAAATCATTATCTGTCTATAAGGAGAACTCAGAAACACTGTTACACCATTGTTTACCATGCGGTGAGCATTAAATAACACATAAAGGATACAACGCCATTTTTCGGATTTTCAAATCCTCAGTTTTCTTTAAGGGTTGCAGCATAACCCTTGCCATGATGCATATTTTGGATTCACCCTTTCACTACAACTAAAGTAACATTCCAATATTTTTTGTACCCGAACACTGTTGTGTTACTTCAACTTGTTTACTGGCATGCTAGGCTTATGCGATTTAACTGTACAATCGTAGGAGCTTGTTATAATCAAGAGAAGTTATACATTAGTGCCTGCTTAAGAAATGAAACCATGAGAATTTTTATTCTGATGATGCTTTTAGGTTGTACCACTTTACTCCGTGCACAAACCTACAATGACTATGTTGGTGGCGGCCATTCCCGGGGCATTACCGTAACGACGAGTAGTGACTTCCAACCCGATGGGCAGGAAGAAAAAGCTGAAGGGATCAATACCCTCACCATCAAGGGCCTAACTGGCAAACGCATTGATGCGGGTCGTTTTTTGGCACAGGCATCATTAGGTGCCAGTCGTACAACGATTGATTCCGTTGCTAGGATTGGCTTTGACCATTGGATCGAACAACAATTTGAAGAACCCCCTACCTACATCCGGCCATTGATAGCGGAAGTTTTTGACACTTCATACCAACGCTATTTAGCGGCCGGTGGTGATACTATGGCTTATGCTGAATCACCAACCAATGAGCATTTTGACTATGCCTGGTGGCAGGTGAACATGACCAATACCGACCTTTTACGGCAACGTATTGCTTTTGCACTTAGCGAAATATTTGTTATTTCTTTCAGATCTGATCTCAATCAATACGGGGAAGGCGTAGCAAGTTATTATGATCAATTTATAGAACATGCGTTCGGTAATTTTCGGGACATTATGTTGGATGTTACCCTGCATCCCTGTATGGGGGTATACCTTACCCATTTAAACAACCCTAAGTCAAATCCACAGCGTTTTGTCTTTCCAGATCAGAATTTTGCGCGAGAGATGATGCAACTCTTCACCATCGGATTGTATGAACTCCATCCTGATGGAACTAGAAAAAAGGATTCCAACGGTAATGATATTCCTACCTACAGCAATGATCAGATCGCCGAGTTTGCAAAAATCTATACGGGCCTTGGTGGTGGTAAGACCGTTGTGATGCCGGATACAGTTATTCAACCCGCCTTCGGGCGACGCCCTGGTATTATCGATATGGCTGAACCCATGGTTATGTTCGACAACTTTCACGAGCCTGGACCCAAATCATTACTTAACGGCTATGTTGTACCGGCAGGACAAACGGGTATGCAGGACATCAACGATGCCATTACCCATTTATTTAATCATGAGAATGTTGGTCCATTTTTTGGTCAACAGCTGATTCAGCGCTTAGTCAAATCCAATCCGTCTCCTGCTTACGTAGCCCGGGTTGCTCAAATATTTAATGACAATGGGGCAGGCATTCGTGGAGACATGAAGGCTGTAATCAAAGCGGTTTTACTAGATGAAGAGGCACGCAGTTGCACCTGGTATAATGACCCCGTTCAAGGGAAGCTCAAAGAGCCTATTGTACGTTATACCCACTTTGCTCGAGCCATGGGTGGGATCAGCGAAACGGGCTATTATTGGAACCAAGGCTCAGAATACAACAATAGTGCAGGTCAACACCCGATGTATTCACCATCAGTATTCAACTTTTATTGGCCCGATTTTCAGCCAATAGGTCCTATTGGAAATCAAGGATTTGTAGGGCCCGAGTTTCAGGTGCATAATTCCAGAACGAGTATTGGCTTTGTCAATTTTGTGAATCAATGGGCCGTTAATGAGACGTTACTACAGACCAGTGGCCAATCCTCCCGTCAGGTTTTCACTCGAATAGATGACCTGCTCCCCCTCGCTCCTAATACCGAAGCCCTTTTGAATGAGCTTGATATTCTATTAACCAATGGCATGCTAAAGGATGATACTCGGCAGATCATAACTACCATTACGGATGATATGGAAGACCCATTCGAAAAAGTAAAACTCTGTATTTATCTGCTGGTCATTAGTGCCGATTATAACATCTTGAAATAAAGAAGTGCGTATGACCCAATGGGAAGAAAGCACAACAGATTTTTCCTACTGGGCCATATAGCATTTCATCTGCTGATCAAAATCAAATAGAGATGAAATTTAAATCCCGAAGACAATTTATAAAGACGTTTGGACTTAGTGCTTTAGGCCTTACTACTGCCACTTCAATTACTAAACTAAAAGCTATTAATGCGGCATACCTCAACAACTCCGCCAACTATGTAAATAACGATTATAAAGCGATTGTATGCTTTTTCCTTGCTGGCGGTAATGATTCTTTTAACATGGTCGTACCCCGAGGGAACCCAGAATATGATGAGTACGCTGTTACCCGTTCCAATCTGGCACTTTCCCAAAATGCGTTATTACCGATTACGCCCATTAACAGTGACGGGAAACGCTACGGCCTCAACCCGGCTATGTTGAATATCCATCAGTTATTCAATACGGGAAAAGTATCTTTCATTAATAATGTTGGTCCTCTTATTGAACCTACTACTAAATCGGATTATCGGAATGGACGAGCCCTTACACCCCTAGGTTTATTTTCACACTCTGATCAACTCAAGAATTGTCAAACTGGCTCCCCACACGTACGCACCCAATTCGGATGGGGTGGCCGTATGGCGGATTTGCTTAACGATATGAACACCAATGAAAATATATCAATGAATATTTCATTGGCTGGAACCAATATATTTCAATATGGCCAGACGCTGGTTGAATTTGCAGTTGATCCTTACAGAGGTAGTCCAGGAATCGAAGGGTATCAGCCTCTATCCAGTGGTTTCAACCAAAAGCGAAGCGAAGGCATTGATTTATTACTTGGTGTTGAGCATACGGATATGTATAAAAAAACATACACCGATCTGCTTAAAAAAAGTCTGGATGGCAGTATAGCGTTTCGAGCAGCTATGTCTCAGATTAGCCCTGTTACTACCTTTTTTTCCAATAACCGAGTCTCGCAAAGTTTCAAACGTATAACGGAAATTATTAAAGCACGTGATATTTTAGGATTCAAGCGACAAATCTTTTTTGTACGTATGGGTGGTTTTGATATGCACGGGGAGCTACTCCAAGCGCACGAGCGTAATCTGACACGGGTGGATCGGGCCTTGGGGGAATTCGCCAATGGCTTATCTGAAATAGGAATGTTCGATGGGGTTACCACTTTTACCATATCTGATTTTGGGCGTACCCTTACATCTAATGGTAATGGAAGTGACCACGCCTGGGGAGGTAATGCCCTAGTCATGGGTGGCGATGTTAAAGGAGGAGATATGTATGGTACTTATCCATCCCTAGCTTTAGGCGGAAATTATGATATCCACCGGGGCGTTCTAATTCCTACTACGTCCAATGATGCTTACTTCGCTGAACTAGCGCTTTGGTTTGGTGTCAGTCCAACCGACTTACCTACGTTATTCCCTAATATTGGCAACTTTTTCGACATCATGTCAGGCACCCCACCTATTGGTTTTATGAATATTTAAAGGCTTAAACACATTACCATGAAACATTGCTATTTTTTGTTGTTCTTTTTGGCCTTTGCTTCTGCAAAAACCTCCGGTCAGTGTAATCCTGACCGACACAATACCACCTGGTTTGATAGCTGGATGTCATGCGATTCATCTTTGAACCCCAACGCTATACGTGGCAACTCACACTGGATCATGTATGATTTTGGGGAAACCTATCGATTATTTCAGATGAAAATTTGGAACATGAATGCACCTGATTATCTGAGAAATGGCATGAACGATATAACTATCGACATTTCTAATGACGGACTAACCTGGCAAGAAATAGGCCGATTCCAAGTTCCTATGGCTGATGGTATGTCTACTTATGAAGGTATAGATCTTTATGATTTTGGGGGCACCTCGGCAAACTACCTTTTGATTACTGGTTTGAGCAATCACGGAGGTAATTGCTATGGATTTAGCGAGATTAAAATCGACGTGAGCGAAGGTATTGTAACTTCTCTTGACCATCCACCAGTTGCCACAGCGTGTTTAACTGCAAGTGTGCATCCTAATCC
>JABSSK010000284.1 GCA_013214265.1 Saprospiraceae bacterium
AAATTTGAACGCTATGGAGATTGCAGATACCTACCTCCGATTAAAAGAAGAGTTTAACCTGACGGATGCTTTGCTATCCGAGCGGGTAGGAAAAAAACGAGCGACAGTAACTAATTATATGCGCTTGCGCAAATTACCCCCTGAAATCCAGCAATCGGTTATTGATAAACAATTGTCGATGGGCCATGCTCGAGTGCTTGCTGGCATTGACGATCTGGGTGTCCAGTTGTTGCTTTTCAGAAAAACCATACAGTTGGGTCTTTCGGTGCGAGCCCTCGAAAAAATGGCGTCCGAGTACAGTGTATCTGCAGGCAGAAAGAAACCAACAAAATCAGGGCTACCACTAGAATACCAAAAAGTAGAAAAGGACCTGCGTAACTTTTTTCATACCCGTCGCGTTCAATTGAAACTAAACGGTAAGGATAAAGGGCAGATCGTACTGTCATTTAATAATACCGAAGAATTAAACAACTTTTTAGAGCGACTAGAAGAGTAAAGGCAAAGGTCTATATGCAATGTTTCGTACGGTTCATTTTCGTCTTTAGTATTTTATATTTTTTTGGGTCACCAGAGCTGGTAGCACAAGCCGATTCTACCAGTCAGATAGTCGTTCCATCTGACACCCTGGCCAAAGTACCTTTCTTTGATTTTAAAAGCGATTTTCCAAACCCCAAAAAAGCGGCTTTACTTTCACTAGGATTACCTGGTGCCGGCCAACTCTACAACCGCCGCTGGTGGAAGTTACCCCTTGTTTATGGTGCGTTTGGTGGCATCATCTATGCCATTGATTTTAATCAGGGACTATACCAACGATTCCGCGATGCCTTGGAACTTCAGCTGTCCGGTCAGGAACATGAATTTTCTGGGACTGTGATTGATTCCGCCACAGCCCTACGGTCTTTACGTGATCAATATGATCGCAATACCCAACTTTCCTATATTGGAACAGTCATTCTGTATGGGATCGTAGCCATTGAAGCGTTTGTGGATTCCCATTTGCTCGGCTTTGATATTGATGAGGACCTGAGTATGCAGGTTGTACCACAAATAACGCCAGGTATACATCCCGATTTACCAACCACTGCTGGAGTCTCCGTTATTGTTCAGTTTTGATATATCTATTCTTTTTCCGCAAGGATAAACTTTTTATTAATTTGTTGGCAAACCCATTTCCCGCAGGGAAGAATACACATAACATATGGACTCAAATAAAACTTTTCGTCTGGGCATAGCCATGGCGGGAGCAGTTTCTGCCGGTGCCTACACGGCAGGTGTAATGGATTATTTACTCGAAACCCTAGAAAGATGGGAGCGCGCCAAGACCCGCAACCGATCGCTAGGTGCAGATCATCCCGAATACGACCATTCCGTTCCAATGCATAACGTCGTCATTGATGTTATCGGAGGAGCCTCAGCGGGAGGAATGACCGCAGCCATAACTACGGTTGCTTTACATGAAGGAGTTGACCCTGATGAATGGGAACTCAACAAGAAAAAACTCTACGACACCTGGGTTAACCTCAATGACGAGGGTGCCACCATGCCAACCCTACAGCAGATGCTTTCGCTCGAGGATATCCTAACGAATAAGGAAGTTCCAGCCTTACTCAATTCCCAGCCCATCGATGCTATCGCCGAACGCGCTATTTCTTTGCATGGTAAGAAGCCTTTACCGCCTTATATTTCTCCGAGTCTCGAAGTTATTCTGACCATCACATCCCTACGTGGGATTCCAATCGAAGTCAACTTTTTTGATAAGAATCCAAAAGAAAAGAAAAATGAGGAGGAGCATAAGTTACCGGCCCACCGCATGTATATTCACAAAGGAACCGCACACTTTCAATTAGCACAAGCCAACAAACAAGTACCGCAACACATGGTTCCGCTCGATCCCGAAAAAAGCAGTCACCGGTCTTTGCTCATGCAATGTGCGATGGCTACTGGTGCGTTTCCGCTTGGACTGAAGGCCCGACTTTTGGAACATATCCCCACCGCATACGTCAAGTCGATGGTCTATCGTATGTTCAACTCTGGCCAAGACGATAAAAAACAGGAATTACCTGGGTTGAAAATCGACATTGACCATACTGATTTTGACTTTGTAGCTGTTGACGGTGGTACAATCAACAATGAGCCTTTTGGTGAGATCATTCGCGCATTAGAAGAAAAGCAAGCCGCAACAGAAAAGGCCAAAGATGATTATGCGATTATTATGATCGATCCTTTCCCCAACTTTGATGTGGGCAACCAAAATACGCCCCCCAAACATCCCACCAATGTTCTGGAACTTATCCCTAGTATTCTAGGTGCAATTCGGGGACAAGCAATGGTAAAAGAACGCGAAATTGTTCGTGGCTTATCCTCTGACCATACTCGGAAGATGATCTTCCCCAAACGAGAGCATGATCCTTACCCCATTGCATGTGGTGCTTTGGATGGCTTTGGTGGTTTTTTTAGCCGTGACTTTAGAGACTATGACTATCACCTGGGCCGAAAGAACTGCCAGCGGTTTTTGCAAAAGCATTTATGCATCTTATTAAATGAAGATCAGGATAGTACGCTTTTTTCTGATTGGAAAACGGATGGATCCGATGCCAGGCACAACCGCTTTTTTATTCCCGAAAAAGGAACAGCGGGTGCATATCCAATCATTCCCGACCTGCTGATCGAGTCCATGTCGAGAGGCTTATTTTATGAAGAAAAGTTAGCAGAACCTGAAAAGCCTCAGGTAAATGCACAAGACATCTTTAATTTGGAACCATTCATTCAGCGTCGGCTGAATTATGTTTTTCAATATATCTTCAGAACGGATCAAAAAACAGCTAAACCTTATCAGGATGAGGTTAGGAGTCGTATTCAAGATCTTCTACATCAGCAGTACGGAAGCAAAAAGGGTTTGGTCGCTCGATTATTACCCTGGGCCTATCGGCGGTGGGTAGCCCCTGGGATTGCAAAAAGTGTTACCCGAAAAGTTATTGGTGAAATCTTATTAGATTTCGAAAAGAGAGGGCTACTAAAATAAGAACGGCCACCCTTGGGTGGCCGCCTTTAAGCTGGTTGTTTCAATGTCTGTTTGTAGTATAATGGGCGCTTATTACTTAAGCGTTTTCAAAAACATTCGTAGGTACTTCTTCTATCCAGTTGAACTTATCTTCGGTTTTTCCTGAGCGCAGTCCATCGATCTCTGCTTTTACCATCTGGCCGATTTTTCGCTCTTCCATAGGTGGTAATTCAATCAGGGTATCTTGATATTGAATTTTTGATACATGAGCAACTACAGCAGCAGTACCGGACCCAAACACTTCCTGGAGGGTGCCTGCATGATAAGCTGCTACCACTTCATCGATATGTAGGGGCTTTTCTTCCACTTCGAACCCTTTATCTTTCAGAATATGAATAATAGATTCACGGGTAATACCTTTCAGGATAGCACCATCGGTAGCGGGGGTAATCACCTTACCATCGATGACAAAGAAAATATTCATGGTGCCTACCTCTTGGATGTATTTAAATTCGTGACCATCCATCCACATGACCTGATCAAAACCTTTCTCTTGCGCCACTTTAGCTGGTAATAAAGCACCCCCATAGTTGCCAGCAGCTTTGGCTTCTCCTGTTCCGCCATTCACGGCACGTACATACTTCGACTCGGCCAACAGGCTAACAGGTTTGGGATAGTAAGGACCTACTGGGCCAGTAAATATAATAAAACGGTAGGTACTGGAAGGCCTTACTCCTATGAATTCGTCCATAGCAAACATGTACGGGCGAATGTATAAAGCACTACCCTCCTGAGGAGGAATCCAGTTGGCATCAATCGCAATCAAGGTACGTAAGCCCTGCAAAAATAAATCTTCTGGTACATGAGGCATACACATACGATCGGCAGAACGGTTCAGCCGACGGCTATGCTGTTCTGGGCGCATCAATAAAGGACGACCATCAAATGATTTGGAGGCTTTCATACCTTCAAAAATAGCCTGACCATAATGCAGAGTCATGGCTGCCGGATGAATTTCAAAACGAGCAAAGGGCTCAATACGCAAGTCTTTCCATTCGCCATCAGCATAGTCAGCTACAAACATATGATCAGAAAAAACACGTCCAAATGGAATATTTTCAAAATCTATTTCATTGATTCTGCACGATGTTCCCCGGTTAATTGTAATATCGTATGCCATATTCCTTATTTTTGTCTCCAAATATACCAATTATTTAATATAAATTCTAGCAAACCCTAGTTGAGGTTAATTTTATTCCGAATCATTTGGCGTATAAACATTTAAACAAAATTTAATTTTGCAAACTTCTTTTTTCAACTTTAAAGTATTTGTCTTGCCTGAGGGTGAGGCTTCGGGAGTGGGGCCACAACATAAAGGGTTGGTTATCGTTTATCAGGCTGGGGAAGAAGAACCACCAGCGTTACAAGCTTTTTTAAGTAAGGTGCTCAAAGCTATCGGTTATGATCTAAATCATGACGCTGTTCTTATTCGTAGAACAGCTGAAGCGTCTCTTAGTTTACTTTCCTTAGCGCAGGAGCAACATTTTAGTCATGCCCTCATTTTTGGTATTGATCTTTCCCTACTCGGGATTACGCATTCTGCAACACCTTACATACCACTACAAGTAGATGAATTGATGTGTTTGCCTGCAGATGATTTGCTGGATATTTTCAATGAACGCATGGCGGGTGGTAAACAACGATCGGTAAAGCTTTGGAACATGCTCAAGTCCGTTTTCTCACCTACATAAAACAATGATATGGCCCAAACATTAATATTTGCTACAAGTAATCCAAATAAGACGCAGGAAATCAGGCAATTGTTAGGAGAACAATACCTCATTCAAAGTCTGAAAGACATTGGCTTTACGGATGAAATTCCAGAAACCAAAGACACGATTCAGGGCAATGCCTTGCAAAAGGTTATGTACTTGGTCGAAGTACTACAAAAAGAAGGTTTTGCAGAGGATACCGGTCTGGAGATTGAAGCGTTGGGTGGAGAGCCAGGGGTTTACTCGGCCCGATATGCGGGTCCACAAAAAAAGTCGGATGACAATATGGCCTTAGTATTAGAAAAACTAGACGGCATCAAGAACCGGGCGGCTCTGATCCGTACAGTTATTGCTTTGTATCGGGAGGATCAGACTCACTTTTTTGAAGGAATCGTAAAGGGTAAAATTCTACAGGCCCCACAAGGTAATGCCGGGTTTGGTTACGATCCAATTTTTATGCCCGACGGTTTTTCCCGGTCATTTGCGGAGATGGATGCAGATGAAAAAAATAAAATTAGCCACCGCGGCATCGCCACCCGCAAGCTGGTTGCTTTTCTGCGTGCGAACCCGTAAACCCATTTATCATTTTCAAAGTATCGCATACCTATTATTACCTATTTGTTAGCTTTGTCGTGACAAATTGGGTTTGCACAGAATATTGATTTTCGTTACCTTAAATGGCTATCAGTATGGAATAACTGGTGCGATTTCACCCAAGCGATCGACATGCCATTTTAGTTTTAGTACAGCGGGTTATGAATGAAGAAACATTTACAGGTTACTTAAAGGCATTTTCAGCTTTACATAAAGTGCCTTATGAAGAGCTTAAAACCCTCGTTCATCAGTATCCGTACTGTCAAAATCTTCATCATCTTTTTCTCGAGAAAAGCAAGCTGGAAGACCATGAGCACCTCGATAAGAACCTGCAACGTGCTGCCACGCATACCAACAACAGGTCTTTCCTGTTCAAGAAACTTCGTCAGATTGTAGAAAAAGAAAAAGCGGAGGACAGCGTTGTTGCGCATGAAGAATTCCTGGAGCTTCCTAATTTAAATGCTTTGGGTACGCCGCTACCGCCTATTTCAAAGAGTATAGAAGCAGCAGTGCCAACCCCACCCCCATTATCCTTTTCGAATATTGAAAAGCAGCCTGAGTCGATATTGGATCCGGAAGCTAATTTTACCCCTACTGATGTTTCGCCTGACGCTTCCAAGACTAACCATTCCATGCAGGCTCATCCTGAACCTAAACAAGAGCCATCCCAATCGAACAGCGGTTCGACCGTTATCGAGGAGGTGGTTCCAGCGATTGCCACGACCTTACGCGTATTAGACGCAATTATTTTTCGGCCTCAAAAC